>JZWT01000007.1 GCA_000960885.1 Thermoproteus sp. AZ2
CGAATAAGTAGCGAATAATTTTTAGAGCCGATGTGTAGCCATGGAGCTCAGGTATGAGGGGTATATAGATCTAAAGAGTGATGCTGATTTCGCAAAGTTCCTAAATCCTGAGCTGGTGGGGAAGGCTTTCCCCGGCGTCGCCTCAATAACTAAGGACGGCGATTGGTATAGGGCTAGGATGACTATAGGGATAGGCGGTCTAAGGGGGCCTATGGATGTGAAGTTCCGCTACGCCGAAGCCTCAGAGAATAAGGTCGTCGTTGTAGGCTCGGCGAGCGGTTTGCAGAGCACCGTCGATTTCACTTTACAGTTAATTAAGGAGGGCGTTAGGGCCCATTGGGTCTTCGTAGGCAACGCGAGGGGCCTTATCTCGGCCTTAGGCAAGCCGATAGTAGATGCTGCTGCTAAGTCTATAGTAGACCAGGTTGTGCGCAATCTTCAATCTCTGTGATAGGGATCTTCATCTTAGCCGCTGGCGAGTCCAAGAGGTTTGGCGGGCTCAAGCTTTTGGTGAACCTCTGCGGGAGGCCTCTCATATCCTACTCCGTTGAGGCCGCGCTCGCCGCCGGCGTGGGGTCGGTATACGTCGTCGTGGGCCGCGAGGCGCGTGAAATAGCCGCGGCCTTGAGAGGCGTTGAGGTCGGCGTAATATACAACCCGTGGTTTAGGCAAGGGCTTAGCTCTAGCCTAAAGGCGGCTGTGCTCTCGGCCCCACGCCTAGACGGCTACGTCGTAGCGCTGGGCGATATGCCTTTAGTGAGACCTCAGACCTATAGGGACCTCGTAAAACATCTAGGCGAAGCGCCCATAATAGCGCCTACATATAAGGGCCGTAGAGGCAACCCAGTTCTATTGGACAGAAGGGCGTTGCCCCATATATTGACGCTCGAAGGAGATATCGGCGCCAGAGCCCTTTTAGGAGCTCTACGTGTATCTTACGTCGAAGTGGACGACCCAGGGGTGTTAATAGACATCGATGAGCCCGACGATTTAGCCGAGGCCTCTAGAGCCATATGTAATGAATATTAAGTCCAAGCGGAGGGGGGATTATGGCTAAGGACGTGAAATGCGTGAAGGCGGTGGGTTGCGTCTCGGCCATAGGCATGGGGACGTGGGGCATAGGAGGGGGCTTCTGGACGGTGGATCGTAGCGCCGATGATAAGTGGATCGATTCGCTCAGATACGGCATCGAGCTGGGCATGACGCTGATAGATACCGCTGAGATGTACGGCGGGGGCCACTCGGAGGAGTTGGTTGGGGAGGCTATAAAGGGCTTTAAGAGAGATGAGCTATTCATAGTCACGAAGGTCTGGCCCAATCACGCCAAATACGACGACGTAATAAAATCGGCCGACTCCAGCGCCAGGCGCTTAGGGACATATATAGATCTCCTCCTCCTACATTGGCCGAGCGACGTAGCGCCTATATGCGAGACCGTTAAGGCCTTTGAGGAGGTCATAAACAGAGGCATAGCTAGGCATTGGGGCCTTTCGAACTTCGATGTGAGGGGCGTAGAGGAGGCGAGGGCCTGCGCTAAGAAATACGATATAGCGGCCATAGAGAATAGATATAGCTTGCTTCACCGCGGCGATGAGGCGTCTGTGATACCATACGCCGAGAGGGAGGGCCTCCTTTATCTGGCCTATACGCCTATAGAGAAGGGCGCTCTCGCCAACGATTCATTCCTCATAGAGATAGGTAAGAGATACGGGAAGACCGCCATACAGGTGGCGTTGAATTGGTACATAGGGCTCGGCACAGTCGTGCCTATACCTAAGGCGAGCTCTCGGCGCCACGTAGAGGAAAACGCTGGGGCTATGGGGTGGCGCCTTAGCAAGGAGGATTGGGAGGCCATCAGCAGACGTTTTAGATAACTTTATATTGTCGGCTGTGTATTGATGCAGCTGATCGCTGAGGAGTTGAACCCGGTCTGATGCGTGATGGGGCCGCTCTGTTTTTATAGTGGGGCTATTAAAACGTGGGCGAAATAGCTAGGCGGTGCGCGTCGTATAGGGATTTAGCCGCCGGCTCGCCCGAGGAGAGGGAATGGATCAATTATATAGCCTCTATCTTAGACGTACCTCTTGTATGGCTACACCTACAGCCGGTCGAGGTGCTCTACTGGCGCGATAAGGGCTCTCGTATAGAGGCCGAGGGGGCCGAGATGCCGGTTTTAGCCATGCCGTATTCTAGGTCCGCATCACTGGAGGGTAGAGCTGTCGTGCTCAGGGGCGATGTGGAGGGCTCAATCGTTCTAGCGCCCTGGCCCAGGGAGATAAACGACGCTAAATACGTCGTCCTCGAGGCGGCTGATAAAGGCGCTTTAGCCGTCGTCTTCTACGGGGAGCCGCGGCGCAGAATCGTGGTCACAGATGAGCTAGGCTTTAAATACGACGCCGCGCCGCCCTCCATACCTGCTGTAAGCGCTCCGCCAGAGGCGTCTAGGCTGGCGGGCAAGAGGATAAGGCTTGAGGTAGGCGTAGAGTCGAGGCTGGCGTATAGCTACAACGTGGTGGCCATGAACTCCTTCGACGATACGGCCATGATCTCGGCCCATTACGACCATTGGCTGGCTGGAGGTGCCGATAATTGTGGCGGGGTCGAGGCGGCCGTAATAGCGTTTTTAGACCTAGTCGCCGAGGATTATCCCGTCGCGTTGGGGCTTTTTACTGCTGAGGAGGGCGTAGCGCCCCACATCCCATCGCTCTATTGGGCTTGGGGCTCGCATCTATACTTCAAGCGCTGGCATCCCTCGCTTTTAGTAAACCTAGACGTAGTAGGCCGGGGCTCTCCGAGGGCTTATGCAATGCCTTACCTACGAGAGGCCGTAAAAGGGATTATGCCGGTCGAGGGACCCCGCGCGGATTACGACTCCCTAAACTATGAGATGGCCGGGCGGCCTGCCATCACGATTTCATCGCTGGAAGATATATGGAGCATATACCATAGCCCCCTCGACGACTCAGTAGACGACTCAGTCGTTATATTCGCGGCCGAGGCCGCCAAGAAAATGGCCAAGCTCAAGCCGCAAGCGCCCGATATAAATCTCGTCGAGTACGGCATACCGCATAAGCCCGACAATCCCTACGAGGCCTGGGCACTTGTATATAACTACTTAGTGCTCTTTAAAGGGAGAGATCGCAGTGATATAGCCTACGTCAACGTCTTCGACTTCTTAAGAGGGGAGGGCCGCGATTATTGGCGCATAGATCTGCTCGGCGGCCCGACGTTATGCGTGGGGAATTGCAGCGATGCATATGATGTATATAGGGAGCTAGTATATATGCGGCTATAAGGTATATACCGACGATGGGTCTGTATATGCAATAAATAGCTATATATAGGGGTCAAGGTAGAGATATGGAGGGCGAAGTTAGAAAGGTACAGCTCACCGGCGGCGCCACCCTCATAGTATCTCTCCCCAAGGAGTGGGCTCGACGAATAGGCCTATCGCCTGGCGACGAGGTTTTAGTGATACCACAGCCCGACAACACGCTCGTGCTAATACCGAGGAAGATAGGTAAACGATCTGCATTAACAATAGAAATATTCGTCGACGAGAAGACGTCGCTGGAGGAGCTTGAGAAGATCTTTATGGCTATTTACATAGCCGGGGCTGAGGTCATCACGGTTAAATTTGCGCCGGGCGCTACTCAATATAGGAAATACCTCAAGGACTTCGTCAGGAGGAGGGTCATCGATATGGAAATAACGGAGGAGTCCAGCGATAGGCTAATAATACAAGCCATGGTGGCCGCCACAGAGCTTGCGGTAAACGACGTAGTGGCCAAGATGCTTAAGCTGGCGGACAACATGCTCTTAGACTTAATTAAAGCCCTAGAGACCGACGACATAGAGCTCTTAAAGGATATAACAGAGAGAGACGACGAGGTGGACAGGCTATATTGGCTTATGGAGAGGCAATTAAAACGTGCTGCTATGTCTAGATATACGATGCTCGAGCTTAAAGTAGATGATCCACGCGATTTAGTTGAATACACTATTATAGCTAAATCTATTGAGAGAATCGCCGATCATATATGTAAAATAGCTTATATAAATCAAGAGGAGAAAATAGATTTAAGAATAGTAAAGCCTATTTTAGAGAAGGGCGTGGAGTTTATGGGCGCTGCGCTTGAGCTATTCACAAGCGGCTTAGACCCCACAAAAATAGCAACCCTATACGGCGAAGTCACTAAGTGGTCGCTGGAGATGCGGAAGGCCGAAATACCGCCCGACCCGGCCACCTCTGTGGCGCGCGACAGCGCAGTTAGAGTAAACGAGTATGTGGGTGATATATTAGAGTCTTTACTCCATATAAAATTAAAAGATATACAATCTATAAAGTAAATATTTTTATCGCTACTGAGATAATATCTTCAAAAAAGTAATGCTCTTTCTCTAAAGCCAGCACCTCGCCCAAAGCCCTTAACGCCTCCTCCACGAAATCGGCTCTGCCGAGGGAGCTAAATGTTAGGACGAGGACTCTAGGGCGATAGGCGAACGCCCACCTCAATATATGGTTTATGAGGCCGTAGTCATATATGGCTACGGCCTCCCAATCCCTCTGCGGCTCCTCGGGCGGGAGATACGGCGGATTGGAGACCACCAAGTCGGCGCGCCTAATCGCTGAAAGCCCGTGGGCGCAGAGGGGGCCCAAGGCCTTGCAACCGCTACAAGCATAGACGTTTATATCCACGGGGACCACGATGCGGCATATCTTGGCCAGATACTCCGACAAGACGCAGGAGCCCGCCCCTACGTCTATGCATATGCCGAAGTTATCCCTAAGCCTTCTTAGGACTCTAAGCGTTAAGTAGCTGTCCTCGGCCGGCCTATAGATATACATACATAAAGCCGTGTAACATCAAATAGCCCAAGATGGGGAAGACGAACATAGCCGAGAGATATATGAGGAGGGCCCACTCATACTTAACGCCGAGGTCGTAGGACGCCACCGTCGATAAAGTGGCGCAGGTGAATAGCAACAAGATAAACTTGAGGGCAAATAGGGCCACGTTGCCGAGGGGCAGAAGCGCTAAGGAGGGGTAAAGCAAGAGGGGGAATAAGCCTATGATTATATGGGAGATATTCGCCTTTCGTTTATTGAATAGCCATATGAGCGATATGAGTAAGGCGAAGGAGGTCAATGAGATAGGGATAGAAATAGCTCTAGGGAACATGCCGGTGTATATTACGCCCACCAGCGCTACGCCGGAGGGGTACAGCGAAATAGCCCATAAAATTGCTAAAAGCACGGCGATGAAGCGTAGGTACGGCGAGGAGAGCATGTAGACGACTATGGGCCTAAGGCCCAGGGCTTCAAAGAGCGATAGGCTCTTGAGCGGCGCCACAGAGGAAATAATTGAGGCTAATTGGGCCCCTCTATCGGTCAACTCAATTACGCCGTCTTCGCGCTTGATGAGGCCCAGCGCCTCGAGGGCCGCTATGTCGAATAAAAGCGCTGAGGAGGAGGCCCCGAGCTTAGCCCTGAGCTTATTTAGAGTCATGGGCCCTCCGTTGTATAGGGCTAGCAAGACCTCGCGACGTCTGCCGTAGGCGGCCCTATAAACTAAGTCCTCCACGACAGCCCATAAAATCGGTGATATAAGAGTTAGCGATTAGCCGCGCCGATTAAGGGCTATTGCTAGTTCCGCCGTTAAGGCGTAGCGTTGCGACGTGGGCCTACGCCGAGCTCTCTATATAAGCTCTCGACAAAGGCCGGCGCCGGGCGGCTTATGCGGAAGGCCGCGGCGTGCCTATCAAGTATATATTAATATCGCATCTGCGGGCCAACGCCATCGCCGTATATCGGCGACCGATCTGGATATTAGTGGAGGCGAAAGGCGCGCGCTCGGCAAGTAATACTTAAAAACTTCGCCTAATACGCCAAACCATGGCGGCTACCGAACAAACGATATTGGTGGGTAAAAAGCCCACAACGAACTACATAATTGCGGCAGTAATGGCGTTCAACGCCGGCACCAAGAAGGTGGTGCTCAAGGCTAGAGGCGCAGCGATTTCGAAGGCGGTTGCGGCTGCCGTGATGGTGCGCGACCGCTTCCTACCTGGCAAGGTGCAGATAAAGGACGTTAAGTTGCTTAGCGACAAGGTGCAAGGCCAAGGCGGCAGAGAGAGGACCGTCGCCGCGGTTGAGGTAGTACTCGAAATGGCGTAATTTTTTGAATAAAACCTTAGGGGCCGTAGCCGCTTTCGTTGCGCGGCCCCGCTCCTCGATTTCGCCAATACCGCCTTAAGGGCCTAGGGGGTCGGTTAATGCCTCTGCGGCGATTAGCTATGCTGTCTTGAGGGCATCGCCGAGCTCTGCCTAAGTCGGGCCTATAGACGGATAAAGCTTAATTACTCTAGTGCTCTCTCCTCGTGTCGTCGATTAGGGGCGTCGTAGTGAGTAAACAATTAGTGGCTGACCCAACTGGCGTAAAGTACATAAAAATAGATATAGTTGAGGAGAAGGATCTGCCGGGGCCCGTCATAATGTCCGCGCCGGATGAACAAGCGGCTCAAATGGCGAGGGATATCATGCCGTTGGTTTCCCAAATCGTGCGGTCCTTGCCCTTCTCGCTCGGCAAAATAGCCGTGCCGCGGGTCACGCTCTGGTTAACCGAGGAGGAGGCCGAGTCTTTCGGCGATATAGACGTGGGCGACTCGGTCGAGGTCTCTATAGCTCAGGGCTCTATCCAGATCAAGCCCGCGTAAAGATATTAACCTCTGCTGGCGCACTAATCGTGGCCGAGATCGGCGACGCCTATAGGCTTAAGTACGTCTTCGGGATAGACTACGGCACCAGCTACACTAAGTTCGGCCCCATAACCTTAGACGCGCCCAAGGTAGTCCAGACCCGCGGGCTTTTCCTACGCGACATCCCGGAGTCCGTCAAAATGAGAATACCCCCCGAGGTGCTTTCGCGGGGCTTAGTAGTCGGAGATGAGGAGGTCCGTAATTACCTATCCAGCGTCCGCGACGTGCAACGCAATTTAAAATATCCTCTTAAAGACGGCATAGTTAGGCGAGACGACGAAGACGGCTGGGCCGTCCTCCGCGAGCTCTCACGCTACGCCGTTTATCAATTCCCGGTGGCCGACCGGGACTTCAAGGCTGGCTAGCCGTCATGGCGCTCTCGGCGCTGGCGCCGGATTATATGTATAGGGGCTTCTTCGAGATATTTGGAAAAATAGCTGAGGAGACCAACGCCATATATGCCGCCACTATACTCCCCCAGCCCTTGGCTGTGGCCATAGCCGAAAACGCTGTTAATTGCGTAATTGTCGAGGGGGGACACGGCAATATTCAGGTCGCGCCGATAAGCTTCGCGCTTATACGCGAGGGCTTAGTGGCGTTGAATAGAGGCGGGGCCGAGGCCAACGCGATTACGCGCGAGTTGCTTAAGGATATGGGGTATGGGGATGTGGCTAGGGAGGAATACGCCGTAGAGGTCGTGAAGAGGGCCGTGGGCCTAGTCCCGCGCAATTTAAAGGAGTCTATTAAGGCGGCTAGAGAGAACCCCGACAAATTCGTGGCCAAGGTGCGGCTCTCGCCCATAACCGAGATCGAAATACCTAGGGAGTACGCTTGGACGCGCTTCTTAATAGGGGAGATCGTCTTTAACCCTAGGCATGAGGAGTTTAAGAGCTATATCGACCAGAGCAGAATTAAGATCGAGGACGCCGTCGTGGGCGACGTAACTCTCTACGGCGAAATGGATCTAGCCTCAGCCATAATATCCTCTCTTCGGAGCGTATCCCTAGAGGTCCAAGAGAGAGTTGCGTCAAATGTCATCCTCAGCGGCGGCGCGTTTAAGTGGGATGTGCCGCCCGGCCTCGAGGAGTACGCCGTCAATAGCGTGGAGAAAATACGCATTATGTTGGGCGAGGCCAATAGGGAATTGGCCGCACGCGCCGGCGTTAAGATGGTTAAGGACCCGCAGTACTCCGTGTGGAGGGGCTCGGTCATATACGGCTACGCCTTACCCCTCTCGCTTAAATGGGACAATATAAATAAAGAGGGGTGGTATATATATAAGTAGTGGAGATAGCGCGTTACCTGCTTATTAGGTTTTTGACTGAGGTGTGGGGGTTTAAACTCGATTCCGAGTCAGGCGGCGTCTTGGCTCTGAGAGACGGGGGAAATAAGGTCGTGGTGAAGACGATATTCCTAGACGTATATGAGGAGGCGGCGCTCTACAAGGAGATCTCGGAGCTGGCTAAATACGACTACGACAAGGCGTTTATAGCGGTACTGCCCAGCGGCCTTCCGTTGATAGATCCCAAGCACCTAAAATCTTTGGGCATCGGCCTAATCTCAGTGGACCCCTCAAAGGGGCTTGACGGGGTTGAGATGCGGTTGCCTGCAAAGCCTAGAGACAAGCCGCAGGCCCCCGGCGTAGATATGGCGCGGATAATCAGCGCGGTCAACGCGGCTGTGGCCGAGGCGCTGAATAGAGAGGCCAAGAAAATAGAGGAGGAGTTGTACGAGCGCCTGCGCAGATATTTGGATAAAGCTGTGGAGGACCTCAGGCGGGAGCTCGCCGCGCGTCCCCCCATAATTAGCCCCGCCCAACAACAGCCTCAGCCCTCTACGCCGAGACAAGCCGTGGAGGAGAACGAGTGGGTTAAAATCCTCAGAAAGAAGGCTTAGGAATATAAACTGGGATACCCATTTCTTCGTGGATATATTAAGGGTTATAGAGGAGGAGGTTAGGAGCGTCCTCGAGGGGTCCGACGCCGAGCTCGTGCTGGATTTAATCAAGTCGTATAAATCCCTTGGGCCTAAAGAGGCGCGGAGGAGGCTCGAGGAGGCCTTAAGGGAGTGGGGCGTAGATGTGGAGAATCTCGAGGATTAAGCTTAGAGACTTCAAGGTCTACGAGGGCGAATACTCATTACCCCTAAGCCCTATAACTGCCGTAGTCGGCAGAATCGGTGCGGGGAAATCCTCTTTACTACAAGCTATTGAGTTCGCCCTATTCGGAAAAGAGCTAGAGGTTAGGGAGAAAATAGCGAGGATGGCCGATTTGATAAACTTAAACTCGTCTTTGGCTCAAGTCGAGCTGGAGATGGTTGAGGGCGATAGAAGGGCCCTAATAAGGAGGCGCCTCAACCGCAGAGGCGCGACCTCATTAGAGCTGGAGCTAGACGGCGTTAAGTACTCGGGGGAGGAGGCTGAGGAGAGGCTTAGGGCCTTGGCAGGCATAGGCGATGAGGACTTCGATAGAGTCGTCTATATATCCCATTACGCCTTAGAGGACTTCATACACGGCGATAGGCAGAGGAGAGCCGCGATAATGGATAAATTGCTCGAAATAGATCTTTTAGATTATACAGAAAAATTATTGAATCAATACATTAAATTAATAATGAATAATATAGAGAAGATTAGAGTAAAACTATCTTATTATGAACAATATAAAGACGTGTTCGAGAAATACGGAGGAGTATCTAGGGCTAGGTCGGCCAAGGAGTCCCTCGAGAAGGAGCTGGGGGAGCTAAATAGGCGGGAGTCCGCGTTGTTGGATAAGTATAAGGGCGCTGTAGCTGAGCGGGGCAAGTACCTAGATAAGTTGTTGGGCATGAGGAGCAAGATAGAGGAGTATTTCAGGGTCAAGTCCGAGCTAGAGCTCCTAGAGGGCGAGGGCGTCGAGGCTTTCGCCGACTTAAGGCCCTTGGAGGAGCTGAGAGATAGGTTCCTCGGAGTCTTGTCGGAGTTCGAGCACATAGTCGGCTCAGACCTAATAGAGTCACTCTCTAAGTCGGCGGATCCCAGCAAGTTGGCCGAACTAATGCAGGAGGCCTACGTTAAGCTGGAGCGCATATCGTCGGATCTAGAGCGCGAGGAGGAGCGCTTGGCCGCGCAGATTAGGGAGGTGGAGGCTAGGGCCAACGAGGAAGAGGCCGCATCGGCTAGGCTTAGGGCTCAGCTGTCGCAGCTCGAGGCCCTTTATGCCAAGTTTAAGGAGCTCGAGGGCAAATACGGCGCTTTGGGGGCTCTTAAGGCTAAGGTAGAAAGCCTTAAATCCGCCGTCGAGGACTTAGAGAGGAGGCTGGCCTACGCCTCCTCGCTTAGATATCTACTCCGCTATATCCTAGAGGCCGGTCTCGAGGAATGCCCCATATGCGGCGCCAAGCTGGACCGCGCGGCGGTGGCTAAGAGGGCTGAGGATGTGGAATCCATGTACTCCTCCCAGCTTAAGGAGCTGACTGAGAAGAGGGCCGCCCTTGAGGAGCTCGAGGAGGCCTATAGGGAGATGACGTCTCTATCCCAAGCCGTAGGGGAATACCTCAAGGTCAAGGAGAGCCTAGAGAGGCTGGAGGCGGAGCTCGGGAGGCTTAGGGCAAAGGCCGACCAAGCCTCTAAGGCCCTCGCCCAGCTGAGGAGGAGGCGGGAGGCCCTCTCTAGGTTTTTGGCGGAGGTAAATAGAGAGACTATAGATGAGGTGGTGCGGCGATACAACAGAGCGTTGAGGATAGCCCAGCTCAGGGAGAGGATCGAGCTCATCGAGAGGGAGCTCTCCAACGCCGGGCTAAGCCGTAGCGTCCTCGAGGCCGAGGAGGAGCTCTCTAAGCTCTCCGAGGAGCTGGACAGGGTTAGGAGGCGTAAGGCCGAGTTATACGAGGAGCTCAATAGGTTGGCCGAAGCCCTCTCCAAGGTGGACGTAGACGTAGAGCCCCTGAGGGCCCGCCTCGGCAAGCTCTCCTCCGCCTACGATAGGCTACTAGGCGTAGCCAACAAGCTCGGCGTAATTAAGGCCAACGTGAGGAATAGGATAATCGCCGAGATAAGGGAGGAGGTGCTGGGCGTATTTAGGCAGATTTACCCCTACGGCGATATCGTCGGGCTGGAGCTAGCCGCCGAGGAGAAGGGGTATGAGATAACAGCGCGCCTAAGCGATGGCAACGCAATAGGCGTATCTAAGCTGAGCGACGGCCAGAGGCTAGCCGTGGCGCTCTCGTTAGTAATAGCCATAAGGAACGCGATAGGCCTAAGGCTTGGCTTCATATTGCTGGACGACCCATTGCCGTACGTAGACCCCAACGTGAGGGCGGCCCTCGCCGGCCTCATAGCGGCCCTCTCTAGGCAATATCAAGTGGTAGTGGCTACTCAGACGATGGAGTTGGCCGAGGAAATAGCTAGGCAGGGCGTAGGCGTAGGCGTCGTAGAGATTAGGCGCGAGGGGGGTAGGCCTGACGTCGAGCTGAAGCTCCTCGCGGCGCCCGCCGGCGGCTCCCTAAAGACTAAAGATATAAGGCCGGATTAGCCTTGTTCTCGATGCGTTGGGACTGCGGCGTTTTCGTCGTGCCCGATATAGGCGAGATAGGCGTTTTTAAAGGGGATAACTATAAGGTGGCGCGGCTAGAGCCCTACGGCTTAGCCTTCGCCGACGGCGGCAAGACCGTGGTGTTATACGACACAGTTGCCCTCTACGAAAGCCTAATGGACTTCTTGTCAAGGGAGCTGAGGGGGTGTGGAAGCTTTACCCTAGAAATAGATGCCGATGAGGTCAAGTTATCGTCTATATCCGAGCTCTTCAACGCGCTGGATTACGTCACCATGTTATATATCCTTGCGCTACGCGCTCGCCCATCCTATATATATGTAGTAGGAGGTAAGGGGAGGGGCCCCCGGCAAAGCATGAGCAAAATTATGGCAAGGGCCAGCCCAATACCTCCGCGCTACGTGGCCCATAGGCCTCCGCCTTTCCCTCTGCCTAAGTCTGTAGAGGGGGTCTCCATAGCGGCGCATAGGATCTCCGGTGAGAGGTATAGGGCGTTGGTGAGAGTGAAGGGCGCCGTAGATATGGCTAAGGCCAAGGTGGTGGAGACCGAGGACCTCTACCGCAGAGTTGTAGGCGGCCTCGTGTCCTCCCTGCCCCAGCTCAACTGGACCGAATACGTGTTCCTCTAAATCAGCGCTCCAGACCCAGCTCACTAATCGCAGGGCTCACCAAACGCTCATCACCGGGCCGCCCGCCCCACAGGCTCCGCCTTATCCCATAGGTAATTGAAATATGTCTTGGCTATATCTAATAAGTATTTCTCATTGCCGTGTATGCCGAGGAGCCCTCCGCTGTACTTGACGACTAATATCGCCGAGTTTCCCAAGACGCCGCCGCCGAACATATCCTCTAGAGCCCTCACCTCCACCCTCGGCGGCAGATCTAAATAGTCCGCGAGCTTCTTAGTGGCCAAGACCTTAATCTCTATTCTCTTCGACTCATCCCTTATGGCCTCGAGAATTCCAGTGGTCATGAGCTCTGGATATGAGAGAGCCACGTAGACTACGCCATCGCTATACCTAATTATTTCTTCGCTTAGCGAAAGAACTTTATCCCCCCTTATCAAAGCAATAAATGTAGTTGACGCCGAACCGTGCTTGCTCTCATATATAGATTGCAAAAATTCGAATTGCTCCCTCAAAGACTTCAGAAAGGCAGAGGCCATAGAGGCGAGGCCTCTGTAGACCTCTAGGGGGGGCTTTGCCGAGAACTTAGCTGGTCTAGAGCCGTCCTGCTCAATTAAGCCCCATTCTTGTAAACTCCTCAAGTATTCATAGACCTTAGTATAGGGCATATCGGCTCTCTCGGCGATTTCTCTAGCCGTGAGAGGCCCCTGCTCTATTAAGATGGAGTATATCCTAAGCGCCCTCTCGTCTAACCCCAGGGCTCTAAGGAGCCTTTTTTGATTAACCATATTAACGTAAAATTGTAAAAAAATTTTAATATTGTGGCCCATCGAGGCGCATGAGCAAGCAGATAGCCGAGGTGGTTAGGCCCGTCGAGCGCGCCCGCCTCGTCGATCTCGGTAGATTTAATCTGCCGAGCAGATATAAGGCGTCTCTCCTCAACGAGAGTTGGCAGGGCGTTGTGAAGCGCCAATTCGCCCTGCCCGACCACGTGCGAGTGGTCAAGACCTCGCTCTCCGTATGCCCCGTATGCAACAGGCGCATACCCATGGTGGTCTACGAGGAAAACGGCGCGATCTGGCTCAAGAAGGTCTGCCCAGAGCACGGCGCCTTTGAGGATCTGTATTGGGGCGACGCCGAGATGTACTACTACTTCCTCCAGTGGGACACCCCCGAGTATATAGCCAAGGGCCTCGCCAACCCCTACACGGACCTCAACTTCTACGCCGAAATGGGCTCCTGTCCCATGGGCTGCGGCCTTTGCCCGGTGCATAAGTCAGACACGGTCTTGGCCATAATCGACGTCACTAATCGTTGCAATATGGCCTGCCCGGTCTGCTTCGCCAACGCGGGCGCCGCCGGCTACGTCTACGAGCCCACGCTCGAGCAGATAGAGTATATGCTGAGGACTTTGAGGGCTCAGAGGCCTTGGCCTCCTAACGCCTTACAGCTCAGCGGCGGCGAGCCGACGTTGAGGGACGACTTGCCCGAAATAGTTAGGATGGCTAAGAAGCTGGGCTTCACGCATATCGAGGTCAACACGAACGGCATTAGGCTGGCGAACGAAATAGACTACTATAAGGCCTTATTAGACGCCGGCGCGTCGACGCTTTATCTACAGTTCGACACAATAGACGAGTCCAACGAGGGCGTCATTAGGCATAGGCTGTATAACCCCAAGGCATACGCCGCAGTGAAGAGGAGGGTAATAGAAAACGCGCGGAAGATAGGGCATAGATCCATAGTCCTAGTGGTCACGTTAGCTAAGGGCTATAATGACAAGGACCTAGGCAAGATATTGGACTTCGCCGTGCAGAACAGAGACGTAGTTAGGTGGATCAATATACAACCGGTGTCGTTCGCGGGCAGAGCTAGGCTTTACAGCAAAGACGAGCTGAGGAAGTTAAGGATAACGATACCCGACACAATAATAGAAATAGAGAGGCAGACCAACGGCCTCGTAAGTCGCTGGGATTGGAGGCCCACTAATTGGCCCGTCGCCGTGGCTAAGATGGTTGAGGCCTTGACCGACTCTCCCAAGCCCCTATTCTCTATGAACCCGATCTGTGGCGCAGCCACCTTCATCTACTACGACGATGACGAGAAGCAGATATACCCCATCACGAAGCTCGTGGACGTAGACGCCTTCGAGCGCATAGCGTGGGACGTATACAGGACCGCCAAACGCGGCAAAACTGTATGGAGGGCAGTTGCCGCCACTAAGGCCACGAAGCTCCTGCGCACAGTTAAGCACAGGAAATTACGCGGGGTTATACAAGACTTCTTAGTCAAGAAGGACTACGAATCGTTGGGCCAATTCTTCTTCAACATAGTCGGTTTGGGCATCATGCACTTCATGGATGTAATGAACTTCGACGTAGAGAGGATACAGCGCTGTGATATCCACTACGCTACGCCGGACGGCCGCGTTATTCCGTTCTGTACATATAACAACTTCCATCGCGAGCGCATTGAACAATCATTCCGCATAGACCCTAAGACTTGGGTAAAAATAACTGGTACATCGCTCACAGGCTGGAACAAAGTTAAATTCAATCAATACAAGGCTTAATTCATAATCAAATAAATTATTTTATTAGAAATGCGATTAAGCCTATTAAGATAAATACTATTGGTATTAATAAGAGTAGATAAATAGATGAGCTGTAGTTAGTTGCATTTGTTGTTGTGAGCGTGACGTTTATGTTAAGTTCGCCTTGATTAACCGCCGTCGGCATCTCTAAGACGAATGTATATCTTATATTTGTTGAATTATATATATTCTCATAATTTTTAACTATAGATTCATATAATTTATAATTGTTTATTGTATTAGTTATATTGTATAAATAATTTGAAAAGATCGAGTTAGCCAGCCCTAAGGCCGCCTGCTCTTGCCTAATAGAGCTCAGCAGGGCGTCGATCTCAGGTATTGTCGAAGCTAGGCTCTGCGCCTCCGAATTTAGGAGATCTGCGCCCTTCTCTATGGCGGAGATATAGCCGGCGAGTTGCGCGTTGAGCTTAGTCAAATTATTGGCTATCTCGGCCAAGGAGCGCGAGGCGTTTAGTATTACGGTCGGCGTCTGGTTTAAAAACGCCGACGCGTTAGTCCGCGTGCTTGACGCTGTTTGGTTTAATAGAGCTCCGACTTGATATAGCTGTCCGCCGATTGAAATAAGGGCGCTTCTAGTATTCGCCAAGATATTTATTAGTGCGCCAACAGAGGATTGGGCTGAGTCGACCATAGATATGGCAGAGCTAGTCGCAGCTATCGCGTTGTCGAGCTCTTGGCCTAGCGCATTGGTCGCATTCAATATATATGTATTATTTGTCTTTATATTATTTATTTTATTTTTAATATTGTATAATTGATTTTGAATGCTATAAAGATTATTTTTAATTATTTGAAGATTATTATAAACCGTCTCGAGGTCTTGGATATCGGCCGATAAGGCGCTAGTCGTTGTGTTGAGGGACTTCTCGTATGCGGCTATTGCGTCGGCCTGCGTCTGTAACGTATTGGCCAGCGTAACTAGGTACCCGTACTCGTACTGGACTAATAGGAGGCTTCTGTTGAGGGTCTGCGCAACGCCTATTAGCGAAGAGGATAGCGCCGATAGTTGGGAGTTTAAGGCGTATATCACATATTGGGAGGAGTTCAGCCCGACTGCGCCTTCCCGAAACGCCGTCGAGCTTATATTCAATATCGTTTTTAAATTATTTAAATTATTAGTAAAATTATTTAAGCTATTAATAAATATATTAATTCCATAAGTTAAATTTTCTAAGTAAATATACGTGTTATTTAATGTATTTATAGTTTCATTGGCTTGAGAAATATAGCCGCCTAGATCTACGTCGGCTATGGCCTCTATATTGGGTAACGTAACTGCGCCGAAGCTGCCGAAGCTCTTAATTCTATAGGTTACTGTCAGTGTGGCGTTGTTTGCGACGAAGAGAGACCATTGATATACCGTCGTGCCTCCCAAGGCCTCTACAGATGTAGGTAGCTTATTGGCGAACACATCTACGTGGGGGCTCTGCGGCACCAATATAGTTACAGGGACGTTGAAAGGCATATAATTCTTTATCGTTATCATTATTCTTATTAATGAATTATTTGATGCATATAATATATTGTTTGATAAAGTGGCATTAATATATTCTATTTTATAATATATAACTAAAGGAGGCGGATAGGAGCCGTTAACCGGCACATATACTATTTTGGCGCTATAAGGCGGCACTATTACATTTATATTTGAAATATTAAGATATTTTGAGGAATTATTTATAATAATATACATATATTGATATGTAGTAGATATAGTTCCAGTATAAGATGCAGAAGTCGTTATAAGTAGAGTGGGCGCGGCCGCGGCCGTTGCGGCCAGCAACAAGACGGCTAAAATCCTCAACGCCATGACGAATCTATTGCCGAGATCTTATCATATATCTCTTTTGCCCTCTCCACGTCAACTTTGACCTCCCTCCTCGGCGCTACGCCGCCTATTATTTGCCCCCCTCTTATGGTGTACACGGTGTTCGCCATGGCGGCTACATCTGGGTCGTGAGTGGCCATGACTATCGTGGTTTTCCAGACCTCGCTCAACAGCTTTATAATGCCTAATATCACGGCGGCGTTGTCTAGGTCTACGTTCGACGTGGGCTCGTCTAATATGAGGAGCTCTGGGCTGTTGGCGAGGGCGCGCGCAATTGCGGCTCTCTGTTGCATGCCGCCGGATAGCTGCCAGGGGTATCTATCAACGGCGTCGCCCAAGCCCACAAGCTCCAGCAGTAGCTTGGCCTTAACCCGGGCCAGCTCCCTGGGCATGCCCGCGGCCAGCATCGGCAGAGCCACGTTTTGCCACGCCGTTAGATAGGGGACTAAATTATATGACTGGAATAGATATCCTATTTTAAGAAGCCTGAACTTCTCCAGCCTTTTCTCGTCTAAAGAGGTCACGTCCTCGCCCAGCACCTCCACCCTCCCGCTGGTGGGCCTATCCAGAGTAGAGATTATGTTCAGGAGCGTGGTCTTGCCGCTGCCCGAAGGCCCCATTAAAGCGGCTATCGCGGCCCTGGGTATCTTCAACGAGATCCCCCTCAGCGCGTGTACCTCGCCTGCCGGCGTTTTATAGACCTTGTGCACGTCCTCGAGCACTATCGCCTCGCTCATCTTAAGATTTCCAGGGGCCTTAGGGATACGACTCTATAAATAGGCGCCAGGGCCCCTAATAGGGCCACGGCCAGCGATACGCCGATCCCCATGGCGAAGAGGGAGGGGATGAAGGGTATAGGCACGTCGAAGTTATAGCCGGCCCTTATTAACACGTATTTTATCCCGATAGCGCCCCAATATCCGGCAAACCCTCCCGCCACTCCGCCCAATAAGCCCACTAGCCCGACCTCTAGCAAGAATGCCAAGGCCACGTCGCGCCCAGAAATTCCCGTGGCCTTGAGCAACGCGACCTCGCCCAACCTCTCCCTAACAGTTATAGACATAACGGTAAAAGTAGTCAGCCCTCCAGCCACAAATGCTATAACTTCTATAACTAAGAAAAATATATTTAACATATTAAAGACCCTGTTTATGGTTGAGAGGGCGCTTTGTTGCGTATAGACCTCTGCGTGCGGAAACCTCGCCTTTAGCTCTTGCGCTAGGGGCTGGATTAACGACTTATCATTCAGCGTTATGAACACCATATTGTAAAAATCGCCGACGCCCAACTGTTGTTGTAGCCAATCTAGGGGCACTACTACTAAGTTTAAGCTCATGGGCCCTATAAAGCCCTTGAGGAGGTTGCTCATGACCCCCACCACCCTCACGTCTAGCTCCGTCGGCGGCGATATGCTGCTCTGATATACATATATGGTTAAGGTGGAGCCGGTCTGGGCTTGAACTGTGGACTCGACGACGGCCTCGCCGCCTGTCTGGGGCAGCCTGCCCTGGGATAGATCTATGTCGAAGTAGCTTATATCGCTGAGCGGTACCCCCAGCACTGTGACGGTCTTATTGCCCACGACGCCCGTCAACATCAACACGGGCTCCGCGCTTTGGACGTAGGGCAAGGCCCTCAAGCGTTGACAAATGCATTAGGTATATCTATTGATTGTGAATATATTAATATATCTGCTGGAAATATTTGATATAATTGATCTTGTACATATATTTTAGTACCTACGCTTATTGTGCTTAAAGCCACCATTAAGGCCGAGCCCACAGCTATTACGATTACCAGGAGCAGATATCTGGTCCTCCTAGCCCTCAAATCCCCCGACGCAAGCATAGCTATATGGCTGAGGGGCACAAGGGGGAGATGAATAGATGCTAAAAGCCATACGCCGCCGTATCTATTAAATATGCCATAAGCATTCCACGTGCGCGCGACCCGCGCCTATTTGCTCCTCGCGCTTTGGATGGCCTTATACCTATTCTTAGCGCTTCACGCCGATAAGGTATTCGGCGTATTGGTGTACTCCGAGCAACAGCTTATGCCCAATGACGTCGAGCCGGAAATAGTTGATAGAATTCTGGGCCAACACAACAGCACCGGCGTAACGCCCATAGTAGTCTATGGGCCTAATTTAGCCGAGAAATTAAAGGAGCTAAACGCAACGCTATCCGCCGAGGGTTACGACGCTATATCTCCTCTCACAATTGAGCAGATCGCATTAAATATCTATTGGGAAAATATAAATAATACCATAAATAACTATACACAATATTTCTCAAATAATTTAAATAAATTATATATTATATTAAATAATGAATGTATTGGACTCAACGAATTAGTGTCGGCGTATAAAGCGGCCTTAAACAACGCGACGACGCTGCTTTACGCCACTTACGGTGCCGCGCTGTTTAACGTCTCGACGCCTCAAACGGCTGAGTTCCTCGCCTATTATAGGCGCTACGTGGGCGAATACGGAGTAGACGAAGCCGTCAGACTGGCGGCAGACGAGGCCTACGGCAACGTGAGCTGGCTCTTGGCTAATATAACGTGGCGCAATTGGGCCTCGCAAGAGGCCGCGGAGCTGGTCGCCCGACGCATCTTATCCTTAAAGCTCAACGCCACTCTGATCTCGTTGGCGGCAAATGTCTCCCAAATCGGCGTGGAGAAATACCTCTACTATAAAGCCGTCGAGGAGGCGCCGCCGCCGTTGAGGCCATATATACCCTACGTCCTCTGCGCCAATAGGACTCAGGAGGCCGTGGCCGCCTTTAGGCAACAGCTACTCGCCGATATCATGAAGAGCCATCCGCCGCCGACTATGTACTCCATTCCTCAAGCGGCTCAAATGCTCTACGGCGATGAATACGCCGTCGTGTTGGTGCAGGGCACAGCTACGCAGCTCAACTACAGTTGGGCTGTCCCAGTTTCTTCGGATATATTGCTTTCGCAGTTCACTCACATAGTTACGTCTGAGGTGCCTGAAATAGATAAGACAACAGCTCTAGTCCTATTCGCGGTCCTCCTCTTCGTCTTCGGCACGTTGGCCGCGCCTATAGCTATTTTGGCCGAGATAGGGCTGAGTTACTTGGCGTTGTTAGGTCTCTTGTATTTAATATCGCCATATATTCCCCCCTACTACTTAGCCGTATATGTGGCTGCGCCTATAGTCTTCGCCCTAGGCGTCGACTACAACTTGCTTATGTTAGGGCGTTATGCGGAGGAGCGCAATAAGGGGGCGGATAAGGAGGAGGCTATAGCGAGGTCTATGGCATTCGCCAAGCGGGCTGTTCTGGCCAGCGGCCTCGTCGCGGCCTCGGCGCTGGGAAGCTTTGCGCTCTCGCGCCTGCTCTTTATGCAGACTATAGGCATCAGCTTTATCTTATCGGTGGCACTAGTCCTCTTCACGACCTTTGTGGCGACGCCGTCTTTGCTCAGCATATTCGGCGATAAGCTCTTTTGGCCTAGGAAAATAGAGGAGATAAGGCTCCACGAGGGCAGAGCCGGCTTGCTCTCCAGACTCGTAGATATAGCTTTATCTCGCTCAAAGCTCATCATAGTAATTTTTACTATTATAACTATATTTCTTAGTATTTTTATATTGAAAAATATAAAAATTACAACAAATTATGTAAATGCAATGCCTGAGATACCGGCGAAGCAGGCGATGGGCGTCTTATTGACGTATTTCAGAAATATCAGCGCGTTGTCTGTCACGTATTTAGCCGTGCCCTATAAACCGCCGCAAGCATTGCTCGAGGATTTAACAAAATTACCATATTATGTAAATTATACAGTATCATATAAAAATAATTATTATATAATTACTTTGAAGACAAGTTTATCAGATACTTCAGATAAATTGCTCCAAGTATATAACGACTTAGCTCAGTTAAGGGATAAATACGGCTTCTTCTATATAGGCGGCGCAGCTGGATGGAAAAATGTGTATTATAATTATATATTTGTTTACTTTTGGAGTACTCAAATATATATAATAATATTTTTTGTAATATTTATATTATCTATAGTACTTAGGAGTATATTTACGCCTTTGCGATTAGTGGCTACCGTGTTGATGTCTTTCGTTTTTGGCCTCGCATTAGATATAGCTGTCTTCCAAATAGCATTGGGGCAATTGACGTACTGGCTTCAGCCGGTCATATTGTCTAGTTTATTAATCGCTGTGGGCACAGACTACGACGTGTTTATAGTGTCTAGGATCAGGGAGGAGGTGGAGAGGGGCCTCGACGAGAAGGCCGCTATTAGGACGGCTATAATGACCACAGGCCCTATAGTCACCGGCGCGGCCCTAATATTGGCCTTAGCCTTCTTATCTATTGTTGAATCCCAGCTCACTGTCCTACAGCAAGTGGGCTTAACCGTCGCCTTCGCCGCAATGTTCGACGCATACGTCGTAAGGCCGCTGCTGGTCCCAGCTATAATGAACATGCTCTCAAAATATAATTGGTGGTGGCCTTTTAGGCGTGGCTAGGCCCAGGATAGAGGCGTTGTTGGTCGACTTCTTCGGCACGCTGGCTAGACTAGACGATGAAGGGGCATATCTAGCTGAGGTGGCGTCGGGCCTCTCGAAGGCCCTCAACGTGGGCGAAGACAAGGCGCTTGATATATTCGTAAAGGCCAGGAGGCTCGCCAACTCGATAAGGGAGGCCGCGCTTGTCGAGATACCGGTTGAGGGACAGGCGGCGCTCATAGCGGCTATGGCCGGCGGCGATTGGAGGGCCACTAGGGATGTGTTGGTTAACGCCATGATGCGCCACCTAGTACCCTTAGATGGCGCTGTGGATTTCCTGAGGTGGGCCTCTCAACATTTCAAGGTCGCAATAATATCTAATATAACCTGCAAATGTTTTATAGAGAATTTTATCAAAAATAACAAGATTAATATAAATAATATTATAACATCCGATGTTATTAGGTATAGGAAACCCCATAAACTTATTTTCAAGATGGCCCTGCGTAGCCTTAGGGCTACGCCGGCTAACACCGTCATGATAGGCGACGACGACGTGGATCTAGGGGCGAGGGCCCTCGGCATATTGACGATTATAGTGGGGGATAGGGTGGCGGGGGATCTGAACTTCAAGGGGTTGGAGGAGGTCAGGGGCTGGCTCTCTCAATTTATATAAATAGCGGGGGTATTCCATGAGCTTCTATGCGTGGATTAGGGACGGGATAAGGAGGCCGGACAACTGTGCTGAGCAACAAGTGGACGTCTTAATTGTGGGGGCTGGAATCGGCGGCTTGGCAGCGGCGAGGGCCTTGGCGAAATACGGCTTTAGGACCATGGTCGTGGGCAAGGGGCCTAGGGGAGGCCACAACGCCTTGGATGGGCAACCGACTATTACGGGGGAGCCCGCGTCGACGTATATATCTAGGTATAACGACGTGGAGGTGATAGACGGCGTATTCGACGGCGAAGTAGTAATAGCTGAGAGGTGTATTAGGCCTAGGTATAAACACTTGGTCTTAAACACAGGGGGGGTAGAGATGTATCCCCCTCTGCCCGGCTCGCCGAAGGTCGCCTTGGCCTCGGACGCCTTGGCGGGAGGAGTAGACGCCGAGAGGTTGCTGGTCTGGGGCACGTCTGAGTGGGGGCTGAGGACGGCCTTGGCGCTGGCAGAGCGGGGCCATAAGGTGCTAGTGGCCGACAACTCGGCGTATCTCCGCGACGTTAAGTATTATCAAAGAGTTGAGGATAAGCTAAGGAAGCTGGGCGTAGACGTGATATATTCGGCCACTGTAAAGAGGTTTAAAGACGGCGAAGTCGTATTGGCCGTAAACGCCGGGAAGAAGGGCGTTGAGGAGAGGCGCGTCGAGGCCGACCTATTCGTCTCGGCGGCTAGGACGGCCAACCTCTTCCTCCCGTTTAGGCTTGGGCTTAAGGTGTTCTACTCCTTCGAGCTAAACTCATTGGTGCCGCGCAGGAGTAGCTTCGGCGAGGTGCTGTCGGTGGACGACAGAGGTAAGGCTGTCGCCGGCACTAACATCTACGTGGTCGGGGAGCTATATGGGGCCGTCTACGCGCACCACCAAGAGGAGCAAGGGGCTATATTGGCCAGCTATATAGCCGCTAAAGAGGGCGTCGAGGACCTCGATAAGGCGTCTAAGGAGCTGGAACAGTTCAGAGCAAAGCTGGCCGTTGAGCTGAATTGGCTTTACAACCTAGACCTAAGGCTGAGCAGAGGCACGGACTACAGCGGCATATACGCCGAGCCCAACGTAATAGATGCGCCGGGCTGGCCCTACTTCTGGCCCAATTTATCCGAGGTGGATGGGGACCAAGTCCTATGCCCCTGCACCGGCCTAAAGATAAAGGACTTAATGAATGCGGTGAGGCGCGCCAACGAAGGCGCCGTGAGGATGCGGGTCACCAGCGATGAGGTGAACAAGCTTAGGCACCTCAAATTGCCCACGTTGGTCCAGCTGGGGTCTGGGCCGAGCCCCTGCTTTGAGGCCTTCTGCGTACCCAATATAGCCATAATAACGGCGGCTATCTACGCGCAGAAGCCGTCCTACGTCTTGTACGGCAAGCCTAAGCAGCTCTACGCAGCCGAGTGACGAGCCGGCGCCCTGCGCCGTCTGTGCCGTGTAGGCCGAATAAGGCCATAGAGGCCGCTGTGCTGGGTAAAAGCCTGGGCGAAGACGAGCTGAGGTGTCTAGAGGAGTTGGGATTGGCCAGAGAAGGGCTTCTGGCGCCGCGCCCCTATTTAATCTACAAGGCCCTCTCGCTCGGGATCCCGCTGGACTTGGCCAAGATCTCCAGAGCGCTTACTTGGGAGGAGTTCGAAGAGGTGGTCCAGTACCTCTTGGAGGGGTGGGGCTATTCGGTATATAAACACCTCAGGCTAGACTGCGGCGGCAAGGCGGCGGAGTTCGACGTAGTGGGCAGATCTAGGGACATGGCCTTAGTGGCGGAAATAAAGCATTGGAAATACGGCGGCTCTAAATGGGGCGAAGTCGCCAGGGCCCACCTAGAGAAGACCGCCAGATGTCTAGATAAGCTTAAAGCCTTAGCCCCCAGAGTTCTTCCGGCGGTGATTACCATGACCTCCACCAACTTTATCTCTGGAGGCGTTCCGGTAATATCTATAGTTGCTCTTAGGGACTTCTTGGCGCGACTCGACGACTTCAGCGATCAAGTCCTTATACTTATGTAAACATTCTTCGCATGAATATACATATATATTTATTCTCAACTCTGTTTTTAATTTGACAATATAATATTTATTTATATTATTTAAACAAAAGAAGCATCGCATTATACCTTTTGTGTCTTCTCGGCGACTGACTCTAGGTCTGCTATGACTATAGACTTCCTATTAATATAAATATAATGTTCTATTAGTCCTAATATTATTGATAATAAATATAACAACGGAGAAATATATCTTAATATATTTGAAATTATTATTATATTTAGATTATTTTCATAAAAAATCAACGGAAGCGGCAGAGCTAAGGCTACTGCGAGGAGGGACAACGCAACGGCGCCACCCTTAGGCCTCACCCTCAACTTAGCCTCGAAGAGCCAGCCAAATGCCGTCGCAACGGCCGCTATAATGGTGCCCAAATAATACGGCAACACTAATATGGGGTATTGAGTTGAACCGACTACTATATAGTGAGACCCCACGGAGAAAATCGGGGCGCTGGCTATAGAGCCGGCCACGTAGACGACTTCGCTTATTGTTGGAAGCGCCGAGAGCGCCGCCACCGCTATCCCGACCCAATAAAGCCTCACATATACGCGCGCCGGGCTGTTAAAAAAGATTACCAGGCCTTTTTTGTGGCTATATGATTTAAATTCTCCTTGTTGCCTAACGTCATGATTTTGCAATTATCGATATGGGCTCCAATAGCTGGCATAATTATTGCGTTGATAATAGTCATCGTTCTCCTATACAAGCGTGGCCAAGCCCCCGTAGCGCCTGCGCCGGCGCGTGAGGCCGGCGTATATACGCCGGGGGAACAAGAGATCTTAAGGCAGTTGAGCGATATGAGGGAGAGGCTGGAGAAGTTCATCCCACCATTCGCCCGCACCGGCTACGTCCCAGGGAGCGCGTCCGAGATAGCGCAATTGCTTGGCTTCTCCTACATAAGAGTGGGGGATCAAGAATACGGCAATCTGCCCGAGGGATTTGATAAATACCTCGAAATCGACGCCGAATTAGCTCAATTAAAAATAGGCGATAAATATATTTATGTTATAAAGAAAGATTCAAAAAAATTAATTGCTATCGGAGATATATACTTAGATTATTTAACTATAATGTTTTTAAGGAATTTCCTAGATTATATGAGCTAAAGTCGGCTGTTCGAGCCTCTTCACCGATCATGAGACCCTTAGCTCGTCATCGACTCTAACTCTCCGTCTCCTTAAAAGCTTAGCTAGGTTGTGTAGATTTGCGAAGAGCAGTAGGACTAACCCGAAATAGACGAGGACGTTCTCGCCGCTTATGACGCCGAGGGCTATCAGCGATAGTGCGTAGCCCATTAATATATAGACGAACACTGCCTATGGGCTTTAGGCGAATATAAGCGCTATGCGCAATCTATGGGCTCTACGACCAGCGGCGGCCCTGGGTCTACGACTCTCACCCGGCAACCGCGCTTTATATACGTCTTGGCGGTAGCCCTCCAGTACTCGCCCAACACTACGATGTAGCCCGCACCGCCTGGCCTAATATCCTCTATTGCAGTACCCTCTAATCCTCTCAGCGTGAGGAGGGGCTCAGAGACGGGGCGCCTTATGTGGACCGCTATCGCCTTCCAGAGAATTAAGGCCACGAGGCCGGCTAAGACCGCCACAGCGGCCGAGGCGCCGGCTACAAGGGGCCAGTACTCCTGTATGACTATTGGCTGTCCCTGTAATTGAAAAGTGGGGAAGAGGCTGAGGAAGCCGAGGCCTATGAGCACTACGCCTCCGCCCTCTAATATCCCGTGGGTCGCGCCGCCTGTCAAAAGCCCCATGAACAACAAGACGACTCCCATGGCGAAGAGGAGGACCCAAACCCATCCGGTCGAGATGTAGGGGAGCGCGGAGAATATAAATAGGGCAACGCCTATTGAGGCCGCCAGGGGATGCGCCGTGGCGACAGCTATTATTATTATCAGTAGGGCCAGCAGCGATAGGACGCCTTGGACTATAGGGTTCATGAGCCAAGCCTGTAGCGCTTCGCCGAAGGTCGGCTGTACGTAAATTAGGCTAGGCGATTGGACGATTAGTAAGGTCTTCGAGCCCCTAAGCTCGACGTAGCTGCCGTTTATTTCGCTCAGGAGCTGTTGCACGTCGGTCGCTACGTAGTTTATTACATGGTATCTCAACGCCTCCTCGGCGTTTAAGTTGAGGTTCTGCTCTACGCAGAGGTACGCGTAGCTTGCGTTTCGGCCGTATGAGGCCATCGCGGTCGCCAAATATGTGGCGAAGGCGTTCAGAACCTTAGAGTAGTTGACAGGCGTAGAGCCCTCTATGGGCTGGCAGGAGCCTATCACCGTGTGCGGCGCCATGGCGGCTATTTGCGTGGATAAAAGCAGGTACGTGCCTCCGGACCAAGCGTAGCCGTAGTCGGGGTAGACGAAGCCTATCACGGGCGCTGGCGACGACCCTATTATGTGCATGGCTTCGAGCGTCGAATCGGCCAAGCCGCCGGGGGTGTCGAGCAGAAGCAGAACCGCTCCCGACGACGACTCGGCCTCGGAGACAGCCCTAGATATTTGTGAAACTGTATAGGGGCCTATAGTATTATCAATTTTAATTATATATACATTTTTGATATAATAAATTGGCTGTGAAAAAGCTATTACAATAAATAATAAAGAAAAATTAATATTTTCCTCATTTAGGCCCTCCCCCCTCGCCGCCTTCCTTGGCGCCGCCCTCCCCAGTTCCGCCCTGTAGCGCCTTAGACAACGCGAGCGGTAGCGAGACGAATTCAAGCGAGGACGGAGTCACTATTATGAGGTTGTGTTCCCGCGCTATCTCTAACAAGGCGTCTATCTGCCTCAGCTGAACGGCCACGGGGTTCTTAGCATAGGTTTGAGCAGCCTCGAGGTATATTTTGGAGGCCTCGTACTCCGCCGAGGCTATGGTGATTTTGGCGCGCCTCATCCTCTCCGCCTCGGCCTGGGCCGCCATGGCCCTAACGAGACTTTCGCTTAAGCGTATGTCGCGTATGGCGACGCCCGTCACCTTTATGCCCCACGGGGTTACGTGCTCATCGACTATTTCGGCGATTTTCTTGGCGACCTCCTCCCTATGCGAGAGGAGCGTATCTAAGTCGACCATGCCTATGACGTCCCTAAGAGTGGCGGCGGCGAAGGTCGCCACTGCCGGCACATGGTTGCGCACGGTCACGGCTACCTTAAGCGGGTCCACCACGCGTAGATACACGGCCGCATCTATTGTTACCTCTACGTTGTCTTTAGTCAAGGCCTTTTGTGCAGGGACGTCTACTACCTCAATGCGTAAATCGTAGCGGATTATGCTGTCTATTATGGGGACTATGAACACGAGGCCTGGGCCTATGACGCCCGTTATGCGGCCTAGGCGGAAGCGGACGGCCCTCTGGTATTCCGGTATTACTTTTATAGAGGAGGCTAGGAGCGAGATTATGATCAAGAACACTATTATGCCCACTATGGCTGCTACTATGAGGCCGACTTGCAATAGCATATAAACTACGAGGTGTATTAATATTAGATGAGGATATAGTGGGGACGGCCTGAGCGCTGACGAGAGGTTCCGCGCTGCTGATCAGCGGCGAGATAGTGACGTCATCCCTCTTGCACGTCCTGGGCTCATCATTTAAAAAAGGCGGAGTATGAGGACTTGATGCTCAAAATAGAAGAGGTTTTAAAGAGCTTAGAGGACATAGATAAGCTAATTAAAGAAACCGAGGATTTAAAGAAAAGAGCTCTTGAAGAATTAGATAAAATAATAGAGAAATATACGGCGCAATTAAATGAAGTTATAGAGAAAACTGTGCGAAATCTATAGAGGAATATAGGGAAAGGGCCTTGGGCGAGGCTAAGGCCGAGGCCCAGAGGATTTTAGACGAAGCAGAAAAGAAGAGGCAAGAGCTTTTGAGCCGTTTTGAGACAAAGCGCGAGGAGATACTCAGCGCCGTCTTGAGCTACCTCGGTTTATGAGCTCTATTATTAGGAGGCCTAGCCTGGGCCCTCACGTCAGGGGGCTGAAGGCTAAGGCGCTTCCTAGAGATAAGGCCATTGCGCTGGCCTACGCAAATACGCCCGAGGAATACCTAAATATTTTGAGGACTACGCGCTACTCCATTACTCTAGATAAACTTACAAGGGAGACTCTACCCGATTTAAGAAAACAAATAATAGAAGTATATATGAATGATGTTAGAGAAATTTATTTAGGCTCGCCCAGTGATGGAAGAGAAGTGATAAAGCAACACCTCAAACGCTTCGAATACGACAACATCGAATATATAGTGACGGCGATACGCGCCGGAAAAAACCCTGAGGATTACATACTGCTCGAGCCCCTCGAATTCACCGGGCGGCGCTACGTCGTTACGTCGCTCTTAGGCGCAAAAAGCGTGGATGAGGTCGGCGAGAGGCTTAGGGCGTTGCGCCACCCGGCCGCCGACGCCTTTGCGTTGATGCAGAAATATGGATATGATAAAAGCACTATATTTATAGATAGACAATGGATAATAGATTATTTAGATTTTCTAAGAAAGATTAAGGATAAAAGCTTGGAAAGATTAATAGAGACGCTTGCTGCTTATTTCGATATATCCCTGGCCGTCAGGGCCCATCTATGGGGGCTAAGCCCAGAGGAAGTCTCTGAACTAAGCCTAGGCGCGCCGACTAGCTCGGTTAAGGCAGTCTTAGACGCTGTGGTTCGGGGCGAAATAGCGCGTGCGCTTGAGGCCATCTCGGCGTTGAGCCCTTGGGGCTCAGTTATATCGTCGCTGGTCTCAGAGGAGCCCACATTCGAGAGGCTCTCCATAGCCTTGGACAACGCATATCCGGCGATTATGTGGCGTATGGCCAGCACATGTATAATTGAGTGTAGCGAGTTCGCTCTAGG
>JZWT01000070.1 GCA_000960885.1 Thermoproteus sp. AZ2
GGCCACGGCCGCCTTAAGCCTAGCGGCTAGGTCTAGGTTCTTCCTAAAGAGGGCCTCGGCGACTTTAATTCTACTGGATATGACGGGGCATTTCCAACAGTCGACGTAGCCGTATGTGGAGCAAAAGGCCTCATTACAAGACATAATACCTACGGCCTCTTTGCTTATATCCATTATTCCAATCAGCCGGACGCAAGCTTATAACCGCCGAAGGCCGTAGCCCTCGGCGCCGGGGCTGGAATGCTTATAAAACGGCCTCGGGCGAACCCCATGGGGTAGTGCCGCCCTCGATGAAGTATAAGGCTGTTTCGATCCAAGAGTATCTAAAATACCGCGAGAGGATAAAGATGCCCGAGTTCTGGGCTGAGTGGGCCCAGAAATTGCAGTGGGTTAAGGCGCCCAGCGCCGCCTTTGACGGGCGGCGATGGTTTCCCGGGGGCGCCCTCAACGCCTCGGCCAACGTGCTGGATAAGCACAAGGGGACCTTCGTCTGGGATAAGCCCGGCCTCATATTCGAGACCGAGGAGGGGGAGACGCGCGCCTACACCTACTCCGACCTACACAAAATGACTGAGGACTTCGCGGGGAGATTGGCCGGCCTCGGCGTAGGCCCCGGCGATTACGTCTTGATCTACTCCCCGCCCCTGCCGGAGGCCTTGGCCTTCGCATGGGCCGCGGCGCGTATAGGCGCGCCCTTCGAGTGGGTCTTCACGGGCTGGGGCCCCGGCTTCTTGGCCTCCAGAATAGCCGCCGATAAGCCCAAGGTCATAATCGCCGCCGACGCCTTCCCCAGGAGGGGGAGGCCCGTGAAGGTGAAGGAGGCTGTGGATAAGGCAGTGGAGGCCGCCGGCTGGGAGGGGAATGTGGTCGTATTGAGGAGGATGGGCATAGATGTGCCGCGGACGAAAAGGGACTTGGAGGTGGAGGAGGCGCCCAGCGCCGGGAGGCCCGAGCCCTACGCCGCGGCCTCCGAGCACCCCCTCTTCGCGCTCCCGGCCACCTACGACGAGGGCTCCGACGGCTCTATAGTGCACGGCACAGCCGGCTACTTGGTCCAGACCTACGCCACTACTCTGTGGATGGGCCTCAGGCCCCGTGACACGTATTTCTGCACCGTCTTGCCCGGCTGGATAACGGGCATAACCTACGTCTTATTCGGGCCCTTCATGGTGGGCTCCACTGTGGTGGTCTACGAGGGAGGCCCCGACTACCCCCATTGGGATCGTTGGTGGAATATAATCGAGCGCTACGCCGTCACGGTCTTCTTAACTACGCCGGGCGCCTTGAGGCTTCTGGCCAAGGCCGGCGCCGCGCCTAAGGAGGCCCACGCCCTTGACTCCCTCAGGCTGGTCTTAACCACGGCCGAGCCCATGGACGAGGAGCTGTGGAGGTGGGCCTACGAGGCGGCCGCGTCGGGCGAGGTGGCCACCTACAGCTACGACCCGAAATACGGCAGAGGGCGCATCCCCGTGATACACTTCTACATCACTAGGGAGGTGGGCACGTTCTTCTCGGGCGACCTCCCCGACTTAATCTTCACGCCCATAAGGCCCGGCACAGTCGGAAATCCATTCCCCGGCTTCGACCTAGACGTGGTGGACGACGAGGGGAGGCCTATACGCGGGAGGCCGGGCCACGTCGTGTTGAGAAGCCCCTGGCCGGCCATGCCTGTGGAGGCGCCCGAGGCCTATTGGCGTAGGTGGAGGGGCGGCGTCTACTACGTGGGCGACTGGGGGGTTTTAACCGAGGACTACTACCTCACCGTGTTGAAGAGGGACGACCGAGTGATGAAGGTCAACGGGTATAGGATTAGCCCGGGCGATATAGAGAGGGCCGTGTCCAAGCTCGGCTATAAGGCCTACGTCGTCGCCGTGCCGGACCCCCAGCGCTTCCAAGCCCCTGTGGTTATAGTGGAGGGCGGGGGCGATCCTGACGCCGTGAGGCGCGCCGTTAGGGACGGCGTAGGCCCCATCGCGGATCCGGCCGCAGTCCTCTTCGTCGAAGAAATAGATAAGGCGCTCGCGGAGGAGGCCGCGGCGAAGGGCCTAGAGGAGTTGAAAAAGGCCTTTGGGGTCGGCGGCTGAAGGGCGCCGGCTATAAAAAGGCCCGCGCGCGCCCTTGGAATAATATATTATAGTGAGGCCCGCCGTGAATATGTGCACGAGTGGTCGTTGGCCCACTCGGTGGTGGCGGCGCTGGATAAGTTCGCGCAGGAGAACAACATTAGGCGGGTGGTGAAGGTCGTGGTCTCGCTCCCCAAGCTGGCCATGCTGGACCGCGAGATATTTAGGGAGGCCTACGCCGAGCTCTCCAAGGGCGGCCCCCTCGAGGGGTCGGAGCTGGTGATAGAGGAGGAGCCGCCCCGCTTCATCTGTAGGAGCTGCGGCAAGGAGTTCGCGTTGGAGCAAGTGGCCCCGCAGGTGGCCGAGGTCTGGAGTAAATATGGCGAGGAGAACCCGCTCCACTTCCTGCCCGACTTAGCCCCAATGTTTATCCGATGCCCCTATTGCGGCTCCGAGAACGTGGCCGCCTCAAACACCGAGATAAGGATAAAGAGGGTTGAGGGCATATGAGCTACCCGAGCCCCCTTTTAGAGGCGGCTAAGGGGAGGCTTAGGGGTAGGCGCGTTGTGGCGGTCTTAAGCGGCAAGGGCGGCGTCGGCAAAACCACAGTATCCGCGCTCCTCTCCCTTGCTCTGGCCAAGTCGGGCCGCCCCGCGTCGTTGTTCGACTTAGATGTGCACGGGACGTCGGCATACGCCATATTCGGCGCCGGCAGACGCCACGAGGTTGATAAGGCGGGGATAAAGCCCTTGGAGATCTCCGGCGTCCACTTATTCTCTCTGGCGGGCTTAGTCGAGGAGCCCGTAGTCTTGCCGGGCGCAAATAAGTGGGGGGTCCTCTTGGGCCTAGTCGCCAACGCGGATATTAGGACAGAATACGTAGTGTTCGACATGCCGCCCGGCATGGGCGATGAGCTCCTCCTTCTCCGGACCCTCGCGCCGTTTCAGCCGCTGTTAGTCACAACGCCGTCCCCTCTATCTCTCGACGTGGCGAGGAGGCTGGCTAAGTGGCTGGAGGAGAGGGGGCCGCGCCCTCGCGCCGTCGTGGTCAATATGTCCGGCCTATATAAGGGGAGGCCCGAGCTGGGGCCGTACGCGCACTTCGAGGTGCCCTGGGACCCCTCCCTAGAGGAATACGTGGGCCGCATAGGCGAATATAGAGGCCCCGCCGCCGACGCCGTAGAGAAGCTGGCGGTTGAGCTATGATCTTGGGATTCGGCGGCCAGGTCTGGCTGTATTTCGCCAGGCTCGACCTCCCAGCGGTCTTGACGCGGCTCGCCGGGCTGGGCTACGGCGTTGCCTCCGCGTATTATATGGGGCAGGAGCTAAGAGTAGAGCGCCTAGGCGGCGAGGGCGAGGTGGCCCAGAAGGGCTTTGAGGACGGCGTAGTCAAAATATACTTCAACGAGGAGAGGACGGCCTTAGGCGTAGCCTCGGCGTCCCCCGCGTTGCTCCGCCAAGGGCTGGCGGAGGCCTATCGGGCCTTGGCCGAGTCGGGCGCGCCGCAGCCCCAGCTGGTCGAGGCCTACCTCAGCTTCTCGGCGAACATAGCCTTTAGGGGCAGGAGCGTGACGGCCCTAGGCCTCGAGCTGGCCGAGGAGGGGGCCTTCTTCGTAGGCGGGAGGGAGGGGCTAGAGGTCAGAATTTCAGTGGCGCCGATACACGGCGATAGGAGGCTCGTGACAGTATACCTAGGAGGCCGCTGGGACGCCGTAGTGCCCATAATAAACAACGCCCAGCAGGCGATACAAGAGGTCTTGTCGGCCCTCGCGTGAGGGTGTTAGTGGTGGGCTTGGGGAATCCCCTCTACGGCGACGACGGCCTCGGCAGCTGTTTAGCGAGGGCTTTGTCCGACAACGCCTTCGTGGTGGACGGCGATGCGAGGGGCTTCGACGTGGCGACGTCGTTGGGCGGATACGACGTAGTGTATATAATCGACGTAGTGGACTTCCTAAAGCCGGGCGAGGTAAAACTAATCGAGCTGGAGGCCGAGGAGGCCAACCCAGTGGAGCTGACGGCGTTGGACGTCCACAGAGTGCCCCCGACGAGGCTCGTCCAGTACGCCAAAAGCATGGCAGGATTTAAGGGGAAGGCGTATTTAATAGCCGTCGGCGCCGGGAGGATAGACTTAATGGCCCCGCCCTCGCGCGAGGCGCTTTCAGCCATCGGCGAAGTCTTAAGGGTCCTTGAGGGCGAGCTGGCGCGATACGGCCTTAAGCTGGCTCGGGCCAGAGACGTCGAGGAGAAGGTTTTGAGGTGCTACGCCGAGGCCGGCGTATACGCCTAGGCGTCGGCCCTCGCGGGGATCCCCCGCCTCGCGACCATATTCCGCACAACCGCGTATTTGACGCCCGCCGATTTGGCCGCCTCGATCAATCTATCTACGTCGTCGCCGAAATGGCCTATAGCCGACACGGCGTAGCCCCCTCTCGCCAGCTCTAAACCCCTCCTCAAGCTTTCGTGGTTGAGCCCCTCTATTTTACACGTGCACTTAGTCAACTTCACAAGCTCCTCTAGGTCCTTAAAGGCGGGGTGGACCAGCAATAACGCCGTGGCCCTAATTATGGCGTATTGCCTCAGCGTGAGGTCCCAGGGCAGGGCGCAGTTGCCGCACTCCAATATATAGAAGCCGGGCTCAATAGCCGGGCTATCTAGGTAGAAGTTTTGCAACGACAACCTATAGAGAATTCGCCTCCCATGGCTTGGATCTATATAGGCCTCGAGATAGCCGCGCTCGCGCAAGACGCCTAGCACCGACCTAAGCCTTCTCTCGGAGAGCCCCAACGCCTTGGCTAAATCATTTATTGTCAAATGTACTCTACCGCTCATATATTCAATATACATGTACCCGAGCACCAGCTTAGCGCTGGGCGGTAGCCTATCGCCCATATTTGCTTAATTTAATTTGCATTTTTAAGCCATTTATGTGAAAAATTTTCATATTATAAACCGTTGTTAGCGTGTATTGCGGAGAAGCCGGAGCTGTTAAGGCGGTTCAGCGCTCTCAACAAGCGCGGCGGCTAACTTACGCTGAGCAGGCGTCGAGCGCCGAAGGGCGCGCTCTTGAGTCTAAACGCCGGGCGCCCTCCACACGGCGACGTAGTACGGCTTGCTACGAATATTTTCTCCCTCTCTCTTAAACCCCAGGCCTAGCCTCAGGGGCCTGTAGCAGAAAGGTGCTCTTGGGCCTCTTAGGCGGCTTGGCGTCTAGGGGAAGTCTCTGGACCTCAAAGGCCCTCCTTAAGGCGTAGGCTATATAGGCCGCCTGCGCTCGTCTATGCCGGCATCTTTCAGCTCCTTATGCCGCATAAGGCCATAGCACCTAAGCCACTATATTAATCTAGGTGTCTCCCCCGCTCCGCCGAATAGCCTTATGGCCTCTCGATAATAGCGATAGGCCAACAGGGACATTAAAGGCAACGTATTACGCCTGCCCTTCTTAAGTCCTCAACTATCTTCTCAACGCCTCGAAAATCGCCAGTCTGCAGGGCGTCTAGAACTCTCTGCCTAATAGGCGCGGGGAGGAAATCGAGCGGCTTAACTACTTCGCAATCTGGGCGCCCGCCGGCGCCGCGCTCGGCGTCTATGCGCCTAATTACGCCATCTTTATCAATAGCTATAAGCACGTAGTGGCCGTTGGGGCATTTAAGCGTAGTTATATATAGGCCGTCCGGCGACCGCAAAGCCGCCTCAACGGCCTTGGGGTCATACGGCGCCGTTATCCGCGCTCCACAAATGGGGCAATTTACGACGTACTCAGGGAGCACATATTATAGAGCCCTATAATTAATAAAATTTACTTCTACATTATAGTTATATCTTATATAGCTATGACGGGCATAAAGCAGCTAAATATTCTAGTAATAAGTTTTAATTTATATAGATTTTTTGTTTCTTATTAAAGCGAGAAGAGCTAGTATTACAAGGGGCGGTAGGGCGACCACTTTAAACGAGACCCTATAACCCCACGCGGCTATCATAGGCCCTAGATACAGCGGCGTTATTATGCCCGCTATTGAGTAAAGAGCTCCATAGGCGCCGAAGGCGAGGCCCCTGCGCCTTCCCCCAACCTCTGCGAATAATAGGCTTGAGGAGACGGAGAAGCTACCCCATACTAGACAATATGACGCCATGGCTACGAAGGCTTCTACCGTATTGCGCACCAAGCTGTTGACGGCTACGAAAGCCGATGACAGGGCGAGGCTTATGGCGAGGACGAAGCGGGCCCCCCTCCTCTCAATTAACCTAGCGAAATATAAGATAGCCGGTATCTCGAGAAGAGCCTCCACGCTCAACGTGACAGTGGATAGTTGCTCCGGCACGCCTATATAGACGTAGAAGGAGGGGAGGTACATGTTCTTAACGATATCGATAGAGAACACTATCAGGGCGGCGGCTGCGTAGATGACGACTAGGTGCGCACTGCCCCCCTCAACGCTCTGCGGTTGTTGAGCCTCAGCCCTTATGTATAGCCCCACGGCGATTGCGGCCGACAAAACGGCCGAGGCGGATGCGAAGAGGGCCCAGGGCCCGATGCTTAAGAGCTCGCCCGCCACGCCGGTGCCCAAGGCCCACCCCAACGAGCCGCCGGCCCAGAAGAGGCCCACTGCTCGCTCGGCCCCTTTGTGGATTAAATTCGACATAATTACAGGATATAGCGAGGAGGAAAAGGCGCTGAACGCAAGCGCTGAGGCCGCCAGCCCGTATATCCCCAGGGGCATCGCCAAGGCTATGAGGGACGCCAGGGTGAGCGCGCCCTCTATTAGGTATAGGGCGGCTTTATTACGCGCCCTATCGTACAACGCGCCGGACGCCGTAGAGCCTAAGAGCGAGCCCGCGCCTAACGCCGAGACAACGAGGCTTATCGTTACGACGTTCACACCCTTCAGATATAGGTATAGCGGCAACGAGGGGTAGACTAGGCCCAGCGCGGCTTGGTAAAGCGCGTTGAAGGCGAAGCTCACACCTTAAAATCCTTTCTATTTTTATATATGGCTCGGGAATACCCGGCCTATCCCCTCGCCGGTGTAGGGGCAGTAGTCCTCAGGGGGACGCAGATATTGCTAATTAGGCGGGGCTCTAACCCCGGCAAGGGGAAGTGGTCGATACCGGGCGGCATGATCGAGCCGGGCGAGGCGCCTGAGGAGGCCGCGTTGAGGGAGCTAGAGGAGGAGACAGGGCTTTTGGGCAAAGTGCGCGGCCTCTTCGGCGTATACAACTATGTGGAGAGGGACTCCGATGGGCGCGTCCGATACCACTTCGTTATCCTAGACTATTTAATAGACCCCATCGGCGGCGAGCTGAGGCCCTCCACGGACGCCCTCGAGGCGCGCTTCGTGGAGCTCGCCGGGGCGCAGTCGCTCGATTTGACTGAGACGGCTCGATCGCTGATCAACGACCTCATAAAATACGGGGGGAGGGCGCTGGGCCATTGTTATTAAACAGCCCCCCAGCCCCTACGTGGACGTCGGCTTCGACTCGGCCAGGAGGAGGCTCGTCAGAGACTTAATGGATTCAGGCATTATTAAGAGCGAGGCCGTAGCCGAGGCCATGTTGAGGGTCCCCCGAGAGGAGTTCGTTATGCCGGAGTATAGGCTCTCGGCCTACGAGGACCGGGCTCTGCCTCTGCTGGGCGACGCGACTATAAGCGCTCCCCACATGGTCGCCATGTTGTGCGAGGCGGTTGCGCCTAGGGAGGGCATGCGCATATTAGAGGTCGGGGCCGGCTCGGGCTACCAAGCCGCCGTGTGCGCGGAGGCCGTGGGGAGGCGGGGGAAGATCTACACGATCGAGATAGAGCTCCCGATAGCCGTATACGCTGCGCAGAACATAGAGCGGCTCGGCTACGCCGGAGTGGTAGAGGTTTTTTGGGGCGACGGCACACTGGGCCTGCCCCAATATGCCCCCTACGACGCGGTAATAGTCACGGCGGCCGCGCCGAGGATCCCCCCGGCGTTAATGGAGCAGTTGGCGGTCGGCGGCCGCCTAGTTATACCGCTCGAGGAGGGCGGGGGGCAGATCCTATACCTATATATAAAGGAGGCTAAGGGCGCTAGGAGGACGGCGTTGGCGCAGGTGGCCTTCGTCCCGCTCAGAGGCTCGGGGATTTAGCCCTCGGTGAATTTGGCCAAGAACTCGTCGACAACGGCTCTGTACCTATAAAGCGCGGGCAACAACGCCTCAAGCCTCGCCTCCAGCGCCCTGTAATCTACGCCGCCACTCATATAAGGCGACAACACGGCCCTCCAATCGATCCTGGCGCCTAAGCGCTCGGCGGCTATCTCCGCTGCCTCCTCTAGGGCGGCCTCGGCGCCGCGGCCGGCGCCCCTAAACAACAACGCCGTCAGCAGTATCAACGCCTCCGCCGCCTCCTCGGCGCTCTTCGGCTCCCTTACGCCAAGCCACTTGGCTAAGAGCGAGGCG
>JZWT01000071.1 GCA_000960885.1 Thermoproteus sp. AZ2
GACGCCGAAATAAACGGAAAGAAGATAAGGGTAAGGCGGTTCCTCGAGGACGAGGGCGTCGACGAGTTCTACGAGATGGAGTTGCCGGCCTTAATCACAGTGGCCAAGGGCACCCAAATGCCGAGGGAGATATCTCTGCTTAGAAAGCTGAACGCGCGCGACTACATCATACAAGCCACAAATAAGGAGCTGGGGCTCAATCCCGAGTGTACGGGCTTGAAGGGCAGCCCCACCTTTGTTGCCACGCAGACCAGCGCGACTTTTCCGCCGAGGAAGCGCAAGGTGTTCAGAGGCGACGCCAGAGAGGCGGCTAAGGCGCTTGTAGAAGAGCTGAAGAAGGAGGGTTTGTTGTAGCCATGCCCTGCCCTGAGTGGCCCCAGATAAAGAAGGAGGAGTATAAAGGCGTTTGGGTCCTGCTGGAGCACGACGGCTCTAAGCTTAAGGACGTCTCATTGGAGTTATTGGGCAAGGCGAGGGATCTAGCCTCTAAGAAGGGCAACGCGCCTGTAGGCGCCGTCTTGGTCGCGGGGACTGACGAGATGGCGCAGGAGGCCGTATACCACGGCGCCGATAAGGTCGTGGTCGTGATAAACCCGGAGCTTAAGGTGTATACGCCCTATGAGTTCGCAAAGGCCGTCGCCCAAGTGGTGGAGAAGTATAAGCCGGAGATCTTCCTCATAGGCGCGACGAAGAGGGGCCGCGAATTGGCCTCGTTTATAGCGAATTCGCTGGCCACGGGCATAACCGCGGACTGCACAGCGTTGGAGATAGACCCCAAGACCGGCGATCTGCTACAGATACGCCCCACCTTCGGCGGCACCCAGATGGCGACTATCAGGACGCCGCAGAGGCGCCCGCAGATGGCCTCGGTGCGCCCCGGCGTATTCCCCAAGCCGCCCAGAGACCCCAATAGGAAGGGCGAAATCGTCCACGAGACTGTGGAGTTGGATGCCCGCAAGACCGTCTTCCTAGGCGCCGAGAAGCGCATAGAGCGCGACATAGCCGATTTGCCGCCGGTCGAGTCTGCCGACGTGGTGGTGGCCGGCGGAAGGGGCTTGGGCTCGGCCGAGGGCTTTAAGCTGTTGGTCGAGCTGGCGAAGCTGTTGGGGGGCACCGTGGGCGCGTCCCTCATGGCCGTGAGGGCGGGCTGGGCGCCCCATACGAGGCAGATCGGGCAGACGGGCAAGACCATTAGGCCTAGGCTCTACATAGCGGTGGGCATAAGCGGCGCCGTCCAGCACATGATGGGTATACAGGAGTCTAAGTACATAATCGCCATAAACTCAGACCCCAACGCCCCTATAGTCCAGAACGCCGACTACGCAATAATAGGCGATTATAAGCAGGTGTTGCCGGCCTTAATTGAGGAGATCAAGAGGGCTAAGGGCATCGCGTAGTCAGCCCTGGCGTCACCGATCACAGCTCGCCAATACCAGCTTTCATCACGTTCCAGTAATCGCCACTAAATATATCCTAATTGCCTCGCCAAGAAGAGCGCCGCTACGGTTTTGCCGTCCCTAATTTCGCCCTTGGCCACGGCTCCAAAGGCCTCCTCTACGCCGACTTCTACCACCTCCATATCGGCCTCTCCGGGGTCCCTCTGCCCTACGCCTACATACTCCGCGGCCTCTACGAAGTAGAGGTAGATCTTCTCATCGCTCACGCCCGGGCTCGGGTAGATCCAGCCCATGGGCACATATTTAGTGGGGAGGTAGCCCGTCTCCTCGACGAGCTCTCTCTTGAGGCCATCCTCCGGCGCCTCGCCCCTCTTGAGCGTGCCCGCCGGGATCTCGAGGGTGTAGGCCCCCACGGCCGGCCTATATTGCTTTACGAATATTAAGCCATTGCGCTTGAGGACCGCCGCCACGGCCCCCGGGTGCCTCAGCACCTCGGCCACGACTCGGCGGCCGGCCAGGGTGTACGTGATGCGCACTAAGTCGAATTTCCTCGCGCGGTAAAGTAGCTCCTCCATTAGTCCGACCGAGGCGCCAAGATCATATAAAACGTGCCGCTGGCGAACTCGTAGGTGAGCCTCATAGGCTTGCCCTCGCCGAGCTCTACGCGGACGCGCTTGGTGACGCCCTTCAGCTTGCTCGATATATTTCTTATGAGCTCGGCCGTGTATTTGGCCGAGACGGCGCCTGAGGCCGAGACCTCGTAGAGCGCCTCGCTCTCTTGGCCGAACTCGGCGTAGGTCTCGCGCCCTCCCTCGCCCACGGCCCTAAACGCCACAGAGCCCTCCGCGACTTGGATAGTCACCGCGTCTGAGACCTCTTCTGCCATGGCCATCATGTCGTCGAATGTTGAGGCGTCCATGACGAAGGACGCGTCGTACTCCACGTTTATCTCGGGGACTTCCTCCTCGGCCAACTGCACTATTGGGAAGGAGAATCGGCGTGTTATGCCGGACTCCTTGCCCTTCTTGGGATAAACAGACATGACGAAGCGCTGGCGCTCCTCGTCTACGCCTATCTCGAGCTTTTCGGCGGCTCCGACGCGTTTTATGGCGTCCTTCAGAGTAGAGAAGAGGAGACCTATCTTCACGTCGTGATCTACATAGTACTCCTCCATGCCGCCGGCTGTGAAGTTCAGCTCCAGCAACGCGACCTTTGAGGGGTCCAAGGCCTTCAGAGTAATGCCGTCGGCCGTGAAGGAGAACGAGGCCTCCGGCAACATAGATATGAGGGCTTGGAACACGTATCTAGGCTCCTTCCCTTTGCTAAACATAGCTCTAGCCACTAGGCTCATGGAGATTTGGGAGAAGCCATTAAAAAGACTACCGAAGATTTTTCGGGTGATGAACACCCTGATCGCCGAAATATGGCGAATGGTATTACGGCTGAGCCCGTAGAGGGCGGCGTAGATTTGCCGTATCGACGCCCGGCCGCCGGTTAGGGGCTATATTACGAGCGCCAATGCGTGCACGGCTCGGGTTGCCTAGTATATCTCGACCGCCTCGTGAAATATAATTTAATTTTATAAAGGAATATCCAGTGTCTAGGGTGGGCTCGGGGAAATTAAGCGTTACGGTTTACGAGAGGCATGGGGTAGATACTTGCGAAGGCCAAAAAATTGCGCGTTGTTGTATAGGCAATATCTGCGTAGACGCCCCGGTGGATCCGCAGGTCAAGTCGGGCGAATACGACATCTCTAGCGCCGTGGAGGACCCCTCATTGAGGTTCTGCGTAGAGGCCGTCCGGGCCAGGGCCCTGACGGCGGCCAAATCGGCTCTGGCGTGCCACCCGCACGAGAGCGCGAGGTGCGTCAAGAGGTTCGTCGAATATATAGGCCTCGCCTTCGGAGGCCCGGTCCTCTTGGTGGGCTACAACGAGAGGGTCGCCGAGGAGCTCAACGCAATATCGCCGTATATTTATATCTACGACCCCAATAGGGTCGGGCCCAGGCCCTTCGAGTTCGTCGACGAGGCCAACCTAGCAGATGTAATATATAGGGTCAGCGTAGTCGTGATAGCGCCTGGGGCGGCCAGCTCGGTCAATATAGGCGACATGGTGTCGCTCGCCAAACGAGCGGGCAAGCCGGTCGTGGCCTACGGCGTCAGCTTCGCCGGATTGGCTAAACAGCTGGGGATCGCGTATTTCTGCCCGTTCGGCAAATAGGCCAGCCGTCCAGCGGGCGCCGGCTGAGGGGCTTGAGCCGCGGCGGAGCCGGCTCGCTACACTATGCCCCTCTCCTTGGGCATTTCTCTGGCCTCGGCCGGCAGGCCCGACAACACGGCCTCCAGCACCCTGGCGGCGTTGCGCCTAGACAACATCTTGTTGTTGTTGCCGCAGTAGGGGCTGAAGACGCACTTGGGGCAGCCGTCCGCGCAGTCGCAGCCCTTAACTATCTTTAGGGCTATCTCGAGGGCCCTCCTGAAGTTCTTTATGAGCAGGCGCGTGGTCCCGTTGCCGCCGATGTGCGAGTCGTATATCACTATTACGCCGTCGGGGTAGCTTATGCCGCCCAGATCGGTCTTGGCGGCCCCCACGGCTATTTCGCTGGCGGAAATGATCACGTGCTCGGCCGCGTGGTAGCCCTTCGCCCTCTCCTCCCAGTCCACAGCCTCGTTGGGGCTGAACTTTAGATACGGCATATAGAACACGGCGCCCTTGGTCTTGAACTCGTAGGAGACGGGGTCGATTGTGTATTCGCCTAGGGTCTCGTCGGTCGTAAAGCGCTTGAGGGCGTAGCCATAGACCGTCACCTTAATCCTAAGCCGCCCGAACTGATAGGGCACTCCCTCCACCACCCCCTCCTCCTCCACCTCCTCCATATGCGGCTCCATATCCTCTAGGGCTTGTGTCGCTAAATCCTCGGCGTCTATGGGCTCAACGACGGCGACCCTCCTCTCTAGGTCCAACGACTTAACTAGATACGTGTAGCCGCCGTGCATATATATCGCCTCTGGGTGTAGCTCGTATAGGGCTAGCGGCAGCTCCCTCTGGCCCAGCGCGTCGCCCCTAGAGCTCTTTATCTTCACCACATGCGGCGAGCCCCTCAACGATAGGTCCTCCAGCTTCTCTTTGCCGGCCGGGGTTATCCTATAGAAGGGCCCCGCCCTCTGGAGGAGCCCCGCGCCGGCCAAGGAGGCCAGCAGAGAGGCGCCGAAGGAGTCCAGCTCCCCCTCCCTAATGGGCCTGTCCATGGCCATCGCGAGCACGTGTAGCGCGGCCACGTCCTCGTTGTGGCGCTCTAGGCCGAGGGGCTCGGGCGCGCGGGAGAAGAACTCGTGGGGGTAGTTGCGATAGTAGTTGGAGATGGGGTCGTTGCCCAATATCTGCACCACGTAGCCTATTTGGCCCCGCCGGCCGACTCTGCCGACGCGTTGCAGATAGCGGTTATACGTCGGCGGCACCGTGGCCAACACGGCCGCGTCTATATCGCCTATGTCGATGCCGAGCTCGAGGGTCGGCGTAGCTATGACCACGTCTATATCGCCTCGCCTAAACGCCTCCTCGACGCGCGCCCTCTCCTCAGCCGCTAAGCCGGCTCTGTGGACCGCCGCCTTGTCCGAGAGCCCGCCCAGCTTTAAGGCGCGGTATATCATCTCGGCGTATTTGTGGCTGTCGGCGAAGACCAAGCACTTCATGTCGTTGTCTATGCAGAGCTTGGCCAAGTGCGCCGCCTCCAGCCACTTAGACCTAGTCCTCGGCCTCACCAATACGTGTATCACCTCGCCCCTCCGCCCCCTAGGCCCCTCGACCACGTTCACGCGCCGCCCCAATAAGAGCTCGCCGAATTCGGCCGGGTTGCCCAGGGTGGCCGAGGTGGCTATGTACTGGGGCTTGGCGAAGCGCGAGAGCCTCCTTAAGAGCCAATACATGTGGGAGCCCAAAACGCCGCCGTAGACGTGGAAGTCGTCTAGCACTACGTATTTTACGCCGGCTATGAGGCGGCGGAATTTAGCCACGTACATCAACGCCTGGCTGACCATATCGGGGTTTGTGACCAATATGTGCGGGGGCGACTCGTATAACAGCCTCCTCTCCCTCTGCGGCGTATCGCCGTCGTAGACCATGGCCCTAACGCCTAGGCGGTCGGCGAAGGACCTAAGCCTAGCCAACTGGTCGCGGGCTAGGGCCTTCGTGGGATATACGACGAGCGCCAGGGGTAGCCTAAAGGAGTCCAGCGCCTCCTCGAGCAGAGGCGCTAGGAAGGCCTCGGTCTTGCCGAGCCCTGTGCCCGCTATTATCGCGGTGTCTTTCCCAGCCCTTATGCTCTGTATGGCGTCGTATTGATACCTATAGAGCCGGGAGATGCCCTTGGCCTTAAAGACCTCCGCCACCTCGGGCCTAAGCACATCGCCGACGTCGCAGCAGAGGTCGGGCGCCTCGGCTTTATCGCTTTTGACATATACTACCTCCCTGCCTATGTCGGACATCAACGCTGCGAGGAAGTCCACGGGTGGGCTAGGGGATAAATAAAAGGAGTTTTTCAGAGCTTGTAGCCTATCTTGCGGAGGAACGCCTTCCGCTCCTCCCTATCGGCTTCGCCCTCTACGCCGAGCGGCGAGTGGCCGTCGACCACGCCGACTACGCCCCTCCTCTCGGGCTCCACCTCGGCCACTATTACCTTGAGCGGATTCGCCGTGGCCGCGAAGAGCCTGACGACCTCGGGCACTCTCCCTATTGCGTGTAGCACGTTGATGGGATAGGCGTTGCGGATGTATATCACGAAGACGTGGCCCGCCCCTATCCTCTTCGCGACGTCTATGGCCAGCTTCCTAAGCTCCTCGTCGTTCCCCTCGTGGCGTACGAGCCTCTTCCCGGAGGCCTCGTTGAAGGCCAAGCCGAATTTAATGCCGGGGACGCTGTTGACGAGGGCCTCGTAGAGGTCCTCGACGGTTTTTATAAAATGGGCTTGACCAATTATCACATTAGTCCCCTCCGGGATAGGCACATCCACTACTTCGAACTGCATATATCTGGAAAAGCCCGGCTTAAAATTCGTTCATAGGCTGCCGGGGAAGCGCGGCGAAAAGGGCTCAGCTGTGGATTCTATCAGTCACCTATCAGCGGCGCGGTATACGTCATCAAGCCTTGCCGCCGCAGTAGCCCTTTACGACTATCGCCACGGGCTTTATCCCCTCATTCTCGAAGGCCTTTAAGACTTCTTCGCTCTGTATATCTATCACCTTGCCGTCGTTGAGGCATATGACGTTGATGTGCGGCTCTATTCTATCGTAGTACGTCCTGCCGTTGTGCTCGAAGGAGACCACTACGCCGTTGTCCTCTAGGAGCTTCAAGATGTTGTAGACCGTGGAGGCGCTTATGCTCGGCATCCTGGCCTTGACCTCTGCCAATATGTCGTTGAAGGTGGGATGCTCCCTCTTATCCAACTTCTCCAGTACTATTTTAACCACCTCCAGCCTCTGGGGAGTTAGCCTATACCCCTTCTCCTTAAGCACCGATAGCGGCTCCACGTTAAAAATGGAATGTCTATAAAAATATGTTTCCTTTAATTCAAACGCAGATATATAGGCCTATATTCTCGCCGTCACTCGGCGAGATACAACTATATATAGCTCTATTTATCTCAGAGCAGTGTACGACTACGTTGTCGTCGGGGCAGGCGCCGTTGGGGTCGCCACAGCCTATCACCTAAAGCGGCTTTCGCCCAGCTCGAGGGTTTTGCTGGTCGACCAATACCACGGCCCCGGCATGGGCGATACGGCCAAGTCGGCGGCAGCGTTTAGGACGATCTTCACTTCTTGGATTAATAGGACATTGGCTAAGACCAGCGTAGAGTTCTACCGCGACGTGCAGAAGAGCGGCGTGGACCTCGGCATGAGATGGGTCGGCTACCTATTCCTCATCCCGGAGGAGGCGCGGGAGCTCATGCTGGGCGTCGCTAGAGAGCTGAGGGAGATAGGCGTCGAGGTCGACGTGCTGGAGAGGCACGCTCTGCCGTTGCGTTATAAGGTCTCCGAGGACGAGGAGGCCAGGGAGATGGGGCTACCGGACGTATCCCTCTCGCTTTTAGTGAGGGAGGCCGGGATCATGGACCCCGAGAAGCTAGTGCGCTATTACTACGAGCTGTATACAAAGGAGGGCGGCGAGGTCTTGTTCAACGCCAAGGTGGAGTCGATAACGCTCTCGCCTAAAAAGCCCTTGGAGATACCCGGCGAGCCCTTCCCATGGCAAGACGTGAGGGCCACCGGCGTCGAGACCACGGCCGGCGCCATAGAGGCGAGGAGCGTCGTCTTGGCCACAGGAGCTTGGACCCAGGGCATAGCCGACGCCATGGGCTTCGGGCTCCCGTTGAAGCCCCGTAAGAGGCAGATATTTGTGGTTAAGGCTGAGGGGGACCTAAGAGATCTGCTGGAGACCGGCGTGGCCGATAGGGACTACGCTCCCTTCATAGCGTTGCCCAAGGGCATATACCTAAGGCCCGAGCCCGGCGAGGG
>JZWT01000072.1 GCA_000960885.1 Thermoproteus sp. AZ2
ACATGGACGAGATCGGGCTTATAGTCGATCACGTGGATAAAGAGGGTTTCTTGCGTTTCTGGCCTATAGGGGCTGGAACGAGGTCACTTTGGCCGGCCAGCGCGTCTGGGTGAGGGCGGCGGATGGGAGGTGAGCAAGGGGAATTGTCGGCGTTGTGCCTCCGCACATTACGCCGTCTGGCAAAGAGAGGGAGGCGCCCGAGATCAAGGACGTGTACATCGACGTGGGGGCTAGGAGCCGGGAGGAGGCGGAGAAGATAGGCCTCACCGTGGGCTCTGTGGCGGTGTTAGATAGAGAATTTGGTGGTGTTGAACGGAGGCGTGGTGTCGGGCAAAGCATTTGACGACAGGGGTTGGGCTTGCGGTGATGTTGTACGCCCTTAGATGGATGGAGAAGCCGCCCGTAGACCTCTACATCGTCGCGACTGTGCAAGAGGAGGTGGGCCTCAGGGGGGCCCAAGTGGCCGCCGAGAGGATTAACCCGCATTACGCGATCGCCATAGATAACACTATTGCGGCTTGATGTGCCGGGCATTAACGAGAGGCTATATGTGACGAGGGTCGGGAGGGGGCCCGCCATAGAGGTGCTCGACGGCGGCCGCGGGGGGCTTTTTATCGCACATCCAGCCCTGAGAGACCACATCGTCAACGTCGCGAGGAGCGCCGGCATCTCCTATCAACTAGAGGTTCTATACGGCGGCACCACCGACGCCTTAGCCATAGCCTTTAGGAGGGAGGGCGTGCCCGCGGCGACAATCTCTATACCGACGAGGTATATCCACTCGCCAGTGGAGCTCCTAGACGTAAACGACGCGGTAAACGCCGCAACCCTTCTCAGATACATAGTCGAAAAACGCCGCCCGCCGTCATCGATAAATTCCTTTAGGAGGCTGTGAAGTGGGTTTTAGTAGCAACTCTCTTCAATTATATTTATTATTCTACTATAATGGCATATTACTTGCTCAAGTTAATCCCGCTTTTGGGGATTCCTCTCGGACAAGAGTGTTTTAAGGTGTTGAAGGCCGCTATTGTCGCTCTCGCCGGCGTCGCCGTTGTGAATACGGTGGGCAACGTCGTAAAGGTGATAGGCATCACGATCGTCCTGCTATACGCTATAACCGTCACCCAGCTTGGCGTAAAGCTTGCAGTGCTCGGCGGCACGGCGACGGGCCTCGTGTTGGGTCTGCCCTCCAGCCGATACTGGGCAATTTATTTGCCGGCGTGATAATCCTAGCGACTGGGTTTATAGAGGTGGCCCCGTGAGGATATCCTCCATAAACCTGGCCTACTGGGTCGCCTTTCTCCCCGGCTACAAGTACTTCTCGCCAGGCTACACGGTGCCGGGGTTCAGGGGGAGGGTGGTCGAGATCGGCCTCATCTACACCACCATCCTAGGCACCAATCTAGAGTTGAGAGTTCCAAACAGCGTTCTTCTCGATTCTGGCGTCGTAGATTACACGCCCAGGTGGAGCGAGAAATAGACCGTCCTAATAAGGATTGAGCTGCCGCTCTCGGTGATAGAGCTAGATAGACTAGAGGATGAGATAAGACAAGTACTAAACGGCTTCAACGTCGTGACGGTGGACTACACAGAGCAGAGCGACAAAGACTTCGTCATAGTTAGAACTAGAAATATTATCAGATGGAAACTGGAGAGCTATCAAGAGTGAGGTGTTGAAGCGCCCATGAAATACCGCGACGAGAAGATAGAAAAGAACTTGTATAAGTACCTCTTCGCCAGAGGCGTGGAGTGTAGCCGCCTCCTCAACGCAAGACAACTACCTCCGTCTACTTTGGCCAGTCACTAGGTAATAGGCGTGGTTTGTGATGTAGACCGCGTGGTCGGAGGCCCTCTCTAATAGCCGCAACACCACAGTCTCCACCACCTTGCATCTATCCGTGCCCTTCAATATATCTAGAAGGGCCTCTTCATAGCTCTTGTCCACCTCGTCGTCTAGCCTCTCTAGCTCCTCCAGCCTCGAGATCTCTCGGTTGAGGAACATCTCCACCGCTGCGGCCACCATATTTTTCACGATCTCAGCCGCGTGCTCCATCCTCTGCGACAAGCACCAACCGTCGAGTTTTTCTCTTACTACTGCGATGTCGTAGGCGTAGCGGGCGACTCTATACAAGTCATAGGACACAAACAATGCGCTTTTCAGAAAGCGTAGGTCCGCCGCCACAGGGTTATACCGCGCCACGGCCTCCATCACGAGGTCGGACACCTCATCGTGTAAGTCGTGTAGCCTCGAGGCAAGCTTTCTTATCTCATCCGATTTTGTCTCTTCCCTAAGCGCCATAGAGAGGCTCTCCACGGCGAGCCTAGAGCCCTCGCTCAGCCGGCTAGAAATCTCCTCCTCAGCCATATCTAATAGCCTCCTCATTGTGAGCTTAAAGCGACGCCATTATAAAGCTACTTCATAGTCAGACGCCCAGATAGGCCTTCATTCACGTGTTCATCTCTAGAAAATCCCCCTGTACAACTCGGAACACGACTTCCCCATTATCAATACATATGCATGACGCCACCAATGCCACCAAGCAAACACAACTGAGCAATATAGCGGTTCGAGTTGGGACAGCGGATTATGCGGCTAGCTGAACAGATCTGTTATATAGGAGAATTTAGAGGAAAATCAATAAATTAAATATATAACATTTATATAATATTATACACGAACCTTGTGATGACAAATTTGTTTTAATATAGTCTTCCAGTGACATATTTTTCTGTTAGTTCGTGACGGGGTTTTGTAAATATATCCTTTGTAGGTCCCCGCTCGACTATTTGTCCTTTATATAGAAAGGCCACGTAGTCGCTTATTCTTGCCGCCTGTTGGGGGAAGTGCGTAACTAATACAATCGTCATTTCTTTTTTCAGGTCGAGAAGCAGCGCCTCTATCTTCGCGGTGTTTTCTGGGTCGAGGTTTGCCGTGGGCTCGTCGGCGAGCAAGACCTCGGGCTCGAAGGCGAGAGACCTGGCGACGCATAGCCTCTGCTGCTGGCCGCCGGACAGCTTACCCGCGGGCGCGTTGAGCCTATCCTTTACCTCGTCCCAGAGCTGGGCTTTTTCAAGCGCCGTCTTGACGCGTTGATAAAGCTCCTTCCTATTCTTTGCGAGCCGGTTGAGCTTCAGCCCCAAGGCCACGTTCTCGAATATTGAGAGGTTGGGGATTGGGTTAGGGATTTGGAAAATCATCTGGACCCTCCTCCGTAGCTCTATTACGTCTATCTCGAAGATGTCTTGTCCATCTAGGTACACGTAGCCGCCGACATGCGCCTCTGGGTACAGCTCTATGAGCCTGTTAAATACCCTTAGCAGCGTCGATTTGCCGCTTCCAGAGGGCCCCATCAACGCTGTTATGCTTCCCTCAGGGATCGACAGGTTTAGCCCCGTTATGACCGCGACGTTGCCGAAGGAGACTTGGAGATTTTTCGCCTCAAGCTTAGTCATGTATCGCCTTTATTCTTGCGCTTATAAACAGTATCAATATGATTGTAAGCAAGACGGCCGCCGCGCCGTAGGCAGACATAATCTGGACATTGTAAGGCGTCTCAGATGCGGCGTAGATCCAAAGCGAGACGGCGCCGGTAGAGCCCGTGAAGGGCGCATAGTAGTTGTTGCCGAACGCTGTGAAGAGCAGCGGCGCGGTCTCCCCGGCGATTTTCGCAGTGCCTATTAACGCCGCGGTGAGGACAGCCCTCGAGACGACCTTACGCATAACTATGAATAATGCGTTGAACTCCCTCCCCCCTATACCGTAGGCGGCCTCGCGGAGAGGCTGAGCCACGCTGGCGTAGGCGCTGGCCGTGATCAAGGCCACGTAGGGAATCATTACGAGGGCGAGCGCCGCCGCGCCGGCATACGCGTTGAAGCTATCTAGAGGGCCAACAAACCAGCTCACGTAGTTGTAGAATACAGAGTTGCCTAACGCGGCCTTCAACGTCGCCGAAACCGGGCCCAATATGTATCTATTGAGGTCGTCTTGGACGAGGCCCATTACCGCATATACAAAAAGACCTATGGTGATCGTGGGAAACTCCACCAACACATTCACGCCGACCCTAGCCGCATTGGCGAGCTTCTCCCTACGCATCTCGCCTATGTATACACCCAGGGGAAAGCCTAGGGCGAACCCTCCGATGGCGCCCAACGCGGTCATATATAACGTGCCAATCAACGGAGGCCCCACCCCGCCGCTCTTGGAGAGAGGGGACGGCGGCTCCGACGTGAGGAAGTGCCACAGGCCGCCCAGCCTATTTATTGCGTCAATTCCCTTTGAGTAGATGTCGATAATTATTAGAAATAGCGGAATCGTGGCGGCCACGCCGAGGAGCACGAAGAGGCCCATCCCGATCCAGTTGAGCACCTTCCGCGTAGACGTCATGGTTGCCACTTCTGGATTAGGTATATAGCCGCCGTGTTAATCGCGATGCCGAAGATCGCGAGCAGCAGGGCGGCGGCAAATAGCGCCGGCTCTGCATAGGTGTAAAACCTCGCGTTGCCGAACTGGAGCGCGATGAGCGACGATATGGTGATGCCGCTTTGAAATAAGTTTGTGGTTAGATGCGCATAGTTGCCGCCCACCACCATGGCGACGGCTACAGTCTCCCCCATTGCCCTGCCCAACGCCAAGAAGAATCCTCCGAGGACGTAGCTAATCACGTATCTAAGCTTTAGTAGGACCGCCTCGAGCCTAGTGGCGCCTACGCCATATATAGCCTCCTCCACCGCCTTGGGGACTAGGGCATAGCCCTCTCTAATCACCGCCGCGGCGTACGGCGTAACCATTATGGCCAATAGGACAGATGCCGTGAAGAGCGTAGATGGGCTAGTCATCACAGCTCCGCCCGCCAACGTGTTGACCGCGTTTTGGAGGAAAGGACCCAGCACATAAAAGCCCCAGAGGCCGAAGAGGACCGTAGGCATGGTCGCGGTGAGGTCCACCAACGAGCCAAAGATCGTCCTCAGCCTACTAGGCAAAACCTCGTTTATAGTGACGGCGACGCCTATCGCCATCGGCATCGCCAACGCAATGGCCACCACGGACGTCAACATCGTACCGACCAACGCCTGCAAGACGCCATATTTCTGCGCGCCGGGATCCCACTCGGTCTGAAGAAACATAGCGAAGCCCTCGCGCGCAAATATGGGATAGGCCTTTATGAAGAACATGGCGATTAAAAGCCCTAGAGCCGACAAGGGCAAGTACGCCGAAGAGCCTCAGACCCCACCTGAGTTTAACGAAGAGGAGGCTATAGACTGCAGATAGGTAGGATATCAAAAGAACCGCAAACAAAAGCCCGATCATAGGGGAAAAAATGGGCCGGTTTTTATGGCTTCACGGAATTTACGGCCTCTAGCCCGATCTTAGCCACGTCTGAGGGCAGCGGTATGTAGCCCTCTACTATATTCCCCGGCTTCTGGCCCTCTGTCAATACCCAGCTAAAGAACTCCCTTAGGAGGGCGGCCCTCGTTGCGGCGTCGGGATAGCCCTCAGCGGTATAGTTCTTCCAAAGGAGAATATAGGTAAAGGATAGCATGGGGTAGCCCTTCGGCGGATTGGGGAGCTCAAACGACACGGGGTTCCAATCCGCATCCGGCGCAGGTGGGGCGCCGTATTTTTGCGCGTATCTCTGTAGAGCCGCGGCCGCGCCCTCGGCCACACTTTCCTCTGTGGGGAAGTAATACTTGCCGTCGTTGTCGTTACGGATATAGGCGACGCCGCCCTTGGCGTCAAACTCCTTCTTATTCACTGCCCAATAAGCGTATTCTATGTAGCCTATTGAATATGGGGTATTTAACACCGCCGCTGCCACGCGTGGGTTGCCTTGCGCGCCTATACCTCTTCCCAACTTATCTATAGGCCAGCTCACCGTGAGGCCCCAGCCCACAGTCTCGTTCCACTGAGGCACGGTCTTAGCGAGATATAATGTGAAGCCCGCGGTTGTGCCAGAGGCCTCGCTTCTGTGGACGGCTATGATGGGTTTACACGGCAGCTCGGCGGCGAGACCGGGGTTAATAGCCTTGATCCTTGGATCGCACCACTGCGTTATATTGCCCATGTAGATAAGTGCAATTATCTCAGAGGTGAGGTTTAGGTACTTCCCTGTCTTATTATAGGCGATTTCAGGCACGTTATATGCTATGACTATCGACCCTATAATTGCAGGAAATTGTACAAATTGACCCTTATATTTTTGATATAGATCCTCGGGCATGGGCACGTCTGAGGCCCCGAAATCCACCTTCTTATTTAAGAACAAGGAAATGCCTGCGCCTGAGCCCGTGAGCTGATAATTAACCGCAAGCGCTCCACCGGTGGCATTCTCTAATATATTACTCCATGCCTGCAACTGAGGCGCAATGAAAGTCGACCCGGCGCCGGTGAGTACGCCTCTGACGCTGGGCGTAGTCTGCGTCTGAGTCGTAGTAGTCTGTGTGGGAGTCTGAGTAGTGGATACGGTCTGAGTAGGCGATGTAGTAGTGGGCGTCGGAGCTTGCGTGGCGGATGTCGGGGTTTGTGTCCTCGACGTGCCGCCCGCCCACATGGCTATGACGGCTACGATTACTATTACTATAACGGCGGCTATTATTGCCGTAGTTGTTTTTGTCATTTGCATGGGTCTGAGTTTTCTAGTGTTTAAGAATTTGTGTGATATGAATTACGGAACCTTTCTGTAGTGTCGGACAGCCGGCCTAGCCTATTTTTCATATGTCGGTAATCTTTATTATATCTACTTAGTTGTTGTGGAGATCAGGAAGCTCATCAGGCTCAGGGGCTCGTATCTGCTCTACTTGCCCAAGAAGGTGGCTTCGGGCTACGTCTCCGACGAGGTCTTGGTATTTTGGGAGGGCGATTTTATCGGGGTTAGGCCAGTGGCGTCTAGGAGGGCCGAGGTGGATGCAGGGTTAGGCGCCGCGGTGGTGGCCGGCTACGCCGCAGGCCTAGACGAATTGACTCTGCCAGCCGCGCCCGACGTGGTCAAGGCCGTCGAGAAGATAGGCGCGGCGGTGTCTGAGGTAGATGGGCGATACGTGGTTAAGTATAGGGATAGATATCTAAGGAAGGAGGAGGTCATCGAGAGGATGCTCACCGCGCTTGTTTTTCTGTTGGAGGGCCTGGCCGGGGGGATGGCGACGCGCACCACCGTAATGGCTGCAGACGATGAGACAGACGCCTTGCGGCTTAGCCTCAATAGGCTTTGCACAAAGGCGCCCACTCCTCAATGCTCCTTCTATATACAGCTGGCCCGGTACTACGAGAGAGCTGTGGACCACATCAGAGAGCTATATAGAGAAAACCCCTCACAGTCTCTGTGGCGAGTCCTCCGAGACGCCGCCGTGGAGCTACAAAAGGTGCATAAAAACCCCCAGATATCCACGGTGACGCAGTACCTCTCCGCCATACCCTCGACGAGGTTTATGGCCATACAGAATGCCCAAGGAGATCTACAGACGATACACGCCGTGAGGACGGTGGACTATTTAGAAAACGCCGCCGAGGTATACCTAGACATGGCAGTATATAGCCAGGCAACGCCCACCAAACCCTAGAGGGGCGTCTAGCCGCATAGCAGAAAAATTTTTTATTGTCTAGTAGTATAGTTATGGCTCATTAGCTAGGCGATCGAAGGCCGCTAGACAGTCGCCCCGAGACGCCTCCCAAGGTCCCGAGCTTGAACCGTTTGTCCCTACACGGATGTTTGTGTAGCTTTGTGCCGTGTAGGGACTTGGCCCTCAGCCACCGGCCTGGCCCGATGGCCGGCGGGTCATGTCTTCGA
>JZWT01000073.1 GCA_000960885.1 Thermoproteus sp. AZ2
AATAGCGCCGCCAAGAGAGCGGCCCTCATGCCCTAGCCGCGTAGGCCTCGATAAACCTACGTAGAGCCTCCCTAACGGCTTCACTGCGGCTCGGATATACCCCGCTCCTCACCAGCGCGTCTAGTTCCTCTAGCACTCTCCTAGGTAGATGAACTGAGACCAGCACCATTCTTTCGTTATTGACAGAGCGAGGCATGTCACAAGGCCCTCAGAAGAGGAAAAAGATGAAAATAGAGAGCTCTGCTGAGCTAAAAAAAGAGGGGGTTATCTCCTTTTTTTGTAAGGGATTACCTATGTAAAAAAATCGCGGCGTGCCTCCTTTTTTTATAGCCTACACGTCTTGCAGACCTCCCGGAGGGATTTTTACAGAAGGCCGGTAATACTAGACATATAGAAAAAATATAATCTATTAAGGGAGAGTATAAATTAATTTTTATGAACTCTCTATTATCCTAATAATAATTGAAAATTCTTTAAATAATATCTATTTTGTGCCTATGGAGTTAGTAGCTAAATATTCCTATAACGCTGGCGCAGTCGCCGAATATTTGAGGAGGCAGGGCTACGAGGTAGAGATATTTTTTGCCACATATGACGCCCTGAGGGAGATATGTTATCAATTGCCCTACTACGCGCCGCTTAAGGCCTTTACAGAAGCTCTAGAGATCGCCGCCGAGGCTATATATGGTAAGATGCCAATAGATATATTGGTCATATCTAAAGACAATATGAATATTTGTTTGCCATTAATAAGAGATTTGCCTAAATTAGAGGGCCCGCGCTATGAGGTAGTCCGCGTTAAATACCGCCCAGAGCTCGGCGAATACATAGACGTAATAGAGAGAATTCTGCGGTATAGGATACCTCACGAGATCAAGTGTATGTTGGCCAACTGCGGCGAGGCCGACGCCGGAGTTGGCTTAGGCAAAGGCGCGGGCACATCGGCGAGGGGGAGGGCGGAGCCGCGGCTTGAACAAGCGGCCGCGGGCGGAGAGGGCGCCGCATCGGAGAGACCGGCGGATCCGCCCGCTAAATCCGCCGCTATCGCGGTGAGGGATAGGGAGGTCTCTCAGGCGCTTAAGGGCTTCTTAAACGCATGGAGTAAATGGGTCGAGGTAGCGAAAGATAGCGGAGATGTGTTGAGGGCGCTTACGGCGTTGCAACCCCCATATGCGTTGAGGATTCTAGAGGCGGTGGATAGAGGGCCTAGGGGATTGGTGGAGCTGGGGCTAGCCGAGGGCTGGGGCATAAGGGGGAAGAAGGCTCAGGATATAATAGGGCTCTTAGACACGGGCGCGTTTTCCGAATGTCTAGGCTCCGATGAGGAGAAGCTCTATAGGATTTTGAGGAAATACAAGGGGGAGGAAGAGGCCAGGAGGCTCGCCCGCGAGCTCCTAGGCCCATGAGCGCCGAAGTCGCCGCCAGCAGAGAGGAGGCTTGTGCAAAGCTCCTAGCCCTTAAACACGCGCCGGCTATAATTAAGGCGTGGGCCCTCGAGGAAATACTTCTTTGGTATGTCAAGAGGTATGAAAGGGGGAACATCGTCGTATTTAGGCCCCTCAAGCTTAAGCACGCCCTCGAGAAATACAACGAGGAGTTCGGTTGCGGCATAGACCTATCCAGCCATATAAGGGCCTTGAGCCAGCTGATTATAAGGAGGATAGGCCGTACGTGGAGATTGCGTTAAGCCCGCCCGAATATGAGAGATTGTATAGAGCGGCTAGGTGTATGCTGTGCGTGGGCGAGGAGGAGAGGCGCCGCCTAATTCAGCTCCCGGAGAGGGGCTTGACGGGCGCCGCCAGGGCGGTGGTCCGCGTATCGCCGATGCGCTTCTTCGGGGATTTCGCCGGCGTTATTTTGAGGGGGCTCGTCGCCGCTCCGCCGTACAGCGCGGCCGACCTCTTAGCCATGGGCTCTAAAAAGGTCGCGGCGCTGATCTGCATGAGGCTCCTATGCTCCCAGGCGAGGAGGCGGACGCAATGGCGCGTGGCCCAGCTCTGGGAGGACTGGTGCCTCTCACATGCGCCTTTTAAACTCGACGAGGAGCTAGAATTGGAGTTCCTAGCGCTATTCGGGAGGCTCAGGAGGCCGGCGCCGGGCCTGCTGGCTAGGCTGGCGTTTATGGACGATGAGGAGTTAAAGGAATTCGTCAGCCGCCTAGAGCGCGACCTCCCGTTCATGCGCTGGCATAAGATCTACCTCAGAGTATCGCCGGAGACCTTCTTTAAGAAATTCGAGGAGGTTATCGTTAAGAGATACGTCATTGTGCCGGGCCATACTAAGGAGCAATTATTGTCGCTCGGGCCCGTTGAGGTCGCCAGGCGGATATGCGCCTCAATACTGTTCGCAGATGACAGGGGGTATTACAAATTGTGGAAGACCTGGTGCCTTCAGGCGCGGCTGACGAAGTCAGGGCGCACGGAAAGCTTATAAATAAGCAGTATTGTTTTATAGAGCAGAGCCTAGGTAATTGAATGGGCCCGTAGCTTAGCCAGGTTGGAGCGCCCAGGGGCCGAGCCCCTGTGAGGGGCGAAGCCCCACGTACGGCTGATAACCGGGAGGTCCCGGGGGGCGCAGTAGAGACGCGCCCGGGAGTTCGAATCCCGGCGGGCCCACCATAATTTCAACTCTCAACGGCTTCACCTCCGGCGCTTGGTATTACGTCTGGCGGCGGGCGTCCTTATCCCTTGATCCTATTATGCCGCCGATGTTGAGATGTGTGGAGCGCCTCGTTAAGCCCAGCGCCCGGGACGCCGCAGCCTTCATAAATGGGAAGAGGCGCATAGGCCTCGTAGTGGTCTTCTGTAGATGTAGAGGTCTATACAGCGGCAGAGCCTCCGCAGAGCTCCCCTCCTCGAATTACTTGGTGGTGCTCAAGAGGGACGGCGCGTTATTGGTCCACGGGCCCGATAAATCGACGCCGATTATCTGGAACCCCCCGGGCTCGTCCACCGCCGCCTTCGTCGAGGGCGAGAGGCTCGTTATTAAGTCTGTGAGGAGGCACCCCCTCGAGTCCGTGGTGCTCTACGTTGAAGGCGTCGAGGAGGTCGCAGCCTTGAGGGCTGAGGCGTCCGAGGCAGAGCTGAGGGGCTCTGAGAAGGAGATCGTCGATGCATTGGTGCAACGCCCCGACTTTATAGAGCCTGGCCTAGTCGTCGTTGGCCGCGAGGTGCCCACTGAGGCGGGCCACATAGATATACTGGCCGTAGACCCCGAGGGCAGAGAAGTAGTTATTGAGGTCAAGCGCGATGAGGCAGACCACGGCGCCGTGTTTCAGTTGCAACGCTATGTAGAGTCGCGTAGGGCCCAAGGACGAGAGGCGCGGGGGATCTTAGTGGCGGCCGATATAAGTCCTTCAGCCTATGATTATTTAAAGAGGTTTGGTCTTAAATTTGTCAAGATAAAGCCGCGGGAGTTGGTGGAGAAACTTTTAAATAATAATGCTCTTAAGCCTAAGCGATCCCTTTAAGCCTTGGATATAATAAGCGCTAGTGGTATTACTCAACAATATTATAAAGAAAGAGATATGTTACGTATATGTATAAATTTATTCATTGTATTATTCTTATTAAATAATAATTAAATATTTATAGTTTAATTCTATTAGCTTACATGGTAAGGACACAATTGATGTCTTTTAAAGGTAGAACGTCAAATGTACATGTACTGGGTGTTAATGAACGAGCCTCAGAAGAGGATCTTGGTGACTGGAAACGCCGTCGAGGTGGACGAGCTGAAGGAGGCCGGCTGGGACGTGGTCTACGAAGCCGATAGCTGGGACGAGGCATATGAGGCGGCGCTGGAGCTGGGCGGGGAGGACTACCTAATAGAGTGGTATATTGAAGACGAGGTAAAGAGCTATAGAGCGGCGAGGAGGGCCGCGGCCGTCAATAGCCGCTGAGGGCCTCTTTTAGTATCTCGACGCCGCGGAGGGCCATAGGCTTAGGGATAACGAGCGGCGGCGCTATCCTAATAGTCGACGCGCCGGCGCCTATTACGGCTAAGCCGCGCTTAAAGCTCTTTATCAATACCTCGTTTAAGTACTTAGCTGGTTTTCCTCCCTCTAGGAGCTCGACGCCTATCATTAGGCCGAGCCCCCTCACGTCGTGTTTATCGCCGAATTCGTCCGCCAACGCTTTTTTCAACTCTTGGCCCAGCTCATCTGCGTGTTGTAGCAAGCCCTCCTCCTCTATGACGTCTAAGGTGGCCAATGCGGCGGCCGCGGCCACGGGGTTTCCGCCGAAGGTGTTGGCGTGGGAGCCCTTGGGCAGAGACATGACCTCCGCCCTGCCTATTATTGCGCCCAGCGGGAGCCCCGACGCTATGCCCTTAGCCGTCGCGATTAAGTCTGGCTCAACGCCGAAGTGCTCCACTGCGAACCAACGCCCCGTCCGCCCGAAGCCTGTCTGGACCTCGTCGACGGCCAAGCAATATGCCGTAGTCCTGCGTCATCTTCCGAAGCCCTTGTATAAAGCTCTTCGGGGGCACTACGTAGCCGCCCTCGCCCTGTACAGGCTCTATTATCACGGCGGCGACCTCCTCGGGGCTTACGAGCCTGCCGAAGATCCACTCCTCCAGGAACTCGAGCGCATAGCGGCCGCACTCCTCCGGGTCTTCCGCCTTAAAGGGGCAGTGCACCGGGTGGGGGTAGGGCGCGTGGATCACGTTGGGCATCATCGGCGAGAAATAACGGCGATGGATCGGCTTAGACGCCGATAGCGACATAGAGGCGTAGGTCCTCCCGTGGAATGCGCCGTAGAAGGAAATTATGTAGGGCCGCTGGCCCTTAAAGTACCCCCTCGCTATCTTGACGACGCCCTCCACAGATTCGGTGCCGCTGTTTGTGAAGAAGACGCGCTTCTGGCCAGAGATAGGCGCTATGGAGACGAGTCTCTCGGCCAGCTTCACCGCCACCTCGTAGTAGAAATCGGTGAGGGAGTAGTGCAGGAAGAGCTCCGCCTGTCGTTTTATGGCCTCTACGACCTTCGGGTGCGCGTGGCCCGTAGCCGCCACCGCTATTCCGGCGTTGTAGTCGATGTAGAGATTCCCGTCGACGTCCTCTACGACGGGCCCGTAGCCGCGGGCAACGACTAGGGGATACCAACGAGCGAAGGACTGCATCAAGACAGCCTCGTCGCGCTTCACAATCTCTAAGGCCTTTGGCCCCGGCGGCTCGACCCTTACCAGGGGCACTTTATCCGGGTCTATGGGCCAGTGCCACTTCGGAGGCATAGACTATAATGCCTAGAACTATTAAAATTATATAGCTCTATTTAGTCGCTGGGCGAGGTCAACTGGCTCCTAATTCTTCATCGGGCTCTCCTCCGCAACCCAGCCCCTATCATCCCCGCACCCTCCTTGCGGATTTAAGAATTTAACTTCAGCTCGAGCGTTCCTCACATGACCGTCTTAGAGATAAAGGACCTGCACGTCTCAGTTGAGGGGAAAGAGATACTGAAAGGGGTTTCGCTCGTCGTGAGGAGCGGCGAGATCGTGGCGTTGATGGGCCCCAACGGCTCCGGTAAATCCACCTTGTTCCAAACAATAGCGGGCAACCCGAAGTACGTAGTTACGCAGGGGGATATCCTCCTCGATGGGGTCTCCATAAAGGACCTAACGCCCGAGGAGAGATTCGCCAAGGGGCTATTCGTCGGCTTCCAATCGCCGGTGGCTGTGCCCGAGGTCAGATTCGCCTTCCTGGTGCAAGCCATATTGAATAAGAAGATGGGCAAGAAGTTGAGCGACGCCAACCCCAGGCTAGGCGAGGCGTACAAGCTGGCGTCTGAGCTGGGCCTAAAGCTAGACGTATTTAATCGCGGCGTCGGCGCGGGCTTCAGCGGCGGCGAATTCAAGCGTGCCGAGGTCTTGCTGGCGCTCTTAACTAAGCCGGCGGTCACAGTCCTAGACGAGCCCGACTCGGGGCTGGACATAGACGGCATGGCGGCTGTGGGCAAGGCCCTCCTCGGCCTAGCGAAGAGCGGCGGCGGCGTGTTGTTGTCGACCCACTACGCCAGGATACTCAAATTCCTAGAGCCGCACAAAGTCTACGTCATGTATGAGGGCAGGCTAGTCATGGAGGGGGGCGCCGAGATAGTGAGGAAAGTTGAAGAGGTTGGATACGAGGGCTTGTTCAAAAACGGGGGGCTGTAAAAGGGAAGAAATTTAGCTAAAGATCGAGATTCGTCCATGGGACTCGAGCAGGTGCGATCTGCCGTCTCTGAGGCGGAGGCCGCGACGGAGCTCCTCGGCGTCGCGCGCCCCGTCCCTTACGCCGTTGAGCTCAAGGGCCGCATCACGCGGGATATGGTCGAGGAGCTGTCTAGGCTCAAGGGCGAGCCGGATTGGATGAGGAGGCTGAGGCTTAGGATGTTAGAGATCTTCGAGAAGCTCCCCATGCCCAAGTGGGTTAGGGGGTGGGCGAGATAGACCTAGAGGCCCTAGTACTCTACGCCAAGCCGCAGACGCAGACCGCCAAGAGCTGGGATGAGTTGCCGAAGGAGATAAGGTCGTATTACGAGAAGCTGGGCCTCCCCGAGATGGAGGCGAAGGCCTTGCTCGGCTTGGCCACGCAGTTCGACAGCGAGATAGTCTACTTCAATTTTAAGAAGAAGCTGGAGGAGAAAGGCGTCGTCATGTTGCCCATGGACGAAGCGGTGAAGAGATACCCCGACCTAGTTAAGCAGTACTTCATGAGGGTCTTCCCGCCCGACCACAAATTCGCCGCGTTGCACGGAGCCCTCTGGTCCGGGGGCACCTTCATATACGTGCCGCCAGGCGTAAGAATAGAGCAGCCGCTGGAGACCTTCTTCCTCATAGGCGGCTCCCAGGAGAGCCAAATGGAGCACAGCATAGTCGTAGCCGATAAGGGGGCTTACGTCCACTGGATAGAGGCTTGCTCGGCGCCCAGGCTCTTGCGCTACAGCTTCCACAACGGCATGGTGGAGGGATATGCCCACGAGGGCGCCGACCTTAAAATAACGACTGTTCAGAACTGGTCTAGAGACATAGTTAACTTCAATAATAAGAGGGCCGTCGCCGAGGCCAAGGCCCATGTCCAGTGGGTCGAGGGAAGCATAGGGAGCAAGACCACGTATACGTTCCCCTCGACTATATTAAGGGGGGAGGGCGCGTCCACCGAGATATACGGCATAACTGCGGCCAACGGCGGCTTGTGGAAGGAGAACGGGGCCAAGGTGTGGCACCTAGCGCCCAACACCAAGAGCAGAATAGTTAACAAGAGCATATCGGCTAGGGGCGGGACCTCGGTGTATAGGGGCCTCGTCTACGTGGCTAAGGGCGCCAAATACGCGCGGAGCCACGTCCAGTGCGACGCGCTCGTGCTGGACGGCAAGTCGGGCAATATAACCATCCCGCACGACCAAGTCTTCGAGGAGACGGCGGTGGTGACGCACGAGGCCACCGCCAGCAGAATCAGCGAAGAGAAGCTGATGTATTTGAGGTCGCGCGGATTCGCCGAGGACGAGGCCAAGGCCGCCGTGGTGTTGGGCTTCGTCTCAGACATAGTCAAAGATCTGCCCTTCGAATACGCCGTAGTGCTACAGAGGGTCCTCGAGCTTGAGTTCAGCAAATTGGGCCGCGTCGGCTAGGGCTTTTACATTTATATGTTGAGATAACTCTATCCTTTGTGTCA
>JZWT01000074.1 GCA_000960885.1 Thermoproteus sp. AZ2
AATATCTTTATAATCTTCAAATCATATTCTAATTTATTAAAAATATATAATCCAAAAATTAATATAAATAGAAATAATATTATATTTATAGTTAGATTCATTTTAATGATTCATATATCATCTGCGGCGTCTGTGGAGTGGTCTTTAAGCCTAGAAGCGCGGTGAAGCTTATGTCGCCGCACCACCTAGGCACCACCTCTATCCTATCGTCTAAGAGGATGACGTTGTAGCCCTCAGGCCTATACACGGACTCTATCTTGGCCACAATTCTCTTTAGGGACGCCGCCAGCTCGGCCACCTCGTCGTCTGCTAGATGCGCAAGGGGCTTAGAGCTCCTCAAAACTACGTGGCCGCTGTTAAAGGGCATCTCGGCTGGCGTAATTTCGAAAAAAGTACCTCTCTCAATTATCATTTGATGGGGATCTTTATATCTAGGGCCTTCGCCAACTCCTTATACCTATTCCTAACGGTGACCTCGGTTACTCCTGCGGCTACTGCGAAGTCCTTCTGCGTCCTGTTGTCGCCGTGGAGGAGAGAAGCTATATAGACTGCGGCGGCCGCCAAGCCGGCCGGGTCCTTGCCGGCGGTTAAGCCAGCCTTCTTAGCCTTCTGCAAAATCTCTATAGCGGTCTTAACGACGTCGCCGGTGAGCTTAAGTTGCTCTGCAACTCTAGATATGTAAAGGGTTGGGTCGCTGATGGGGACCTTAACGTTCAACTCCCTCAGGAGTAGCCTATAGCACCTAGCCACCTCGCGCCTAGACGCCTTAGTGTACCTAATCATCTCGTCTAAAGGCCTCGGCGTCTTCAACATCCTGCACGCCATATAGAGCGCCGCGGCCGCCATGGCCTCAACCGAGCGGCCTCTCACGAGCTCCTTCTCTAGGGCCTGCCGATATATCTCCAGGGCCTGCTCTATGCAAGGCCTCGGCACGCTCATAACGCTCTTTAGCCTCTCCAGCTCCTGCGCCGCTTGGACGAAGTTGCGCTCGTAGCTCGTCTGCACCCTGGCCCTGGTCTGCCACTTGCGGAGCCTAATGACCTCCAGCTTCCTCTTGAGGTCGAGCTCTTTCCCCGAGACGTCCCTATCGCGCCAGTCTATTACGGTCGTTAAGGCCTCGGACACTAGCCTAGTGATGGGCGCGCCGGTGCGGGCCCTCTGCCCCCTCTCCTCGTTCGTGAAGGCGCGCCACTCGGGGCCTAAGTCGACGAGGTTCTCGGAGATGACTGTGCCGCACACTATACAGACGACCTCGCCGCGCTCGTAGTTGTAGACGAATTTGTCGTTGCCGCAGACTGGGCAGACGTACTGCTCGCCGGTCTCCGTGAATAAGCTTAAATAGCCATCGCTACTTCGCTTTACGCGGAGCTTGTGGGTATATTAGACGGAGAGCCGGGGGAGGACATCCCTTATAAAAACTTTATCTATATATAAATCTTTCGATTATATACAATTATGGTATCTTAATTTTTATCTAATTAAGATTTTTTATTAGAAGATATAATTTTTCGTATTTTAGCTAGTGAACCATATATTTGAATAAGTCCATTTGCTCCGCGCAATATGGCGTAGTGCGCATCGGCCACTATATTTGCTAGGTCGGGCTTGAGATGTTCCGGGACGTCTAGCCGAAGCACCTCCCTATGTATTTGTCTTATGAGCTCCAGCTCTCCCACGCCTCCATCTGAGACTATGCCGTATATCTGGGCCACGGCCTTGCTGAAGGAGCCCGAGACCGCCTCATTTATTATCTGCCTCAGCATAGAGGGGCTCACGTAGCCGAGCGCCCTGGCCACGGCCTCCTCGTCGATGGCCTTGCCCATAGTGCTGGCTATCTGAAGCGCGTTTATGGCCCTCCTCATATCGCCTTGAGTGAAGTCGAAGATAGCCTCGAGGGCCTCTTGCGAGACTCTGAGGCCCTCCTGCTCAGCTATATATCTGAGCCGTGCTATCACGGCCTCCTTAGGCAACGGCGAGAACCTAAAGATGGCGCAACGCGATTGTATGGGCTCTATTATGCCTGAGACGTAGTTGGCCATTAGTATGAACCTCGTCGTCGCGGCGTACATCTCCATTATTCTCCTCAAGGCTTGTTGGGCGTCTGAGGTCATGTTGTCCGCCTCGTCCAACACCACGAGCTTGAACGGCGCCTTGCCCACTGGGGCCGTCCTCGCGAACTCCTTAACCCTCTCCCTAATCACGTTTATCCCCCTCTCATCTGAGGCGTTCAACTCCAACACGTCCTCGCGCCAATACTCGCCGTAAAGCTCCCGGGCCAACACCAAGGCCATAGTGGTCTTGCCAGTGCCGGGAGGGCCGTAGAAGAGCAAATGCGGCATATTGCCGGCCCTTAACGAACTCCCTAAGCCTACCCTTAACCTCATCCAAATCCACAACCTCGTCGAAGCTCCTAGGCCTATACTTCTCAAACCAGAAGAGCTCGCTCATAGCTTGAACTCCTGCGCCAAATCGGTCGCCATATACTTGTTGTCTTTCTTTATGACGTAGCCGAGCCTATTCAGAATCTCCAGGAGCTCGTACTCCCTCTCGTCCAGCTTCTCCACTTCGTCGACTGGGAGAGGCAGTTTATTTAGCAACTCGAGTATTACCTCCTTAGTGGTCACAACCTCTCTATTAGCCCCCTCGTCCCTCAGCGCTACTACGGCCCCCCTCTCGAGGAGCTTCCTCAACGCCGTCTTGGACTTTATCTCATTTATATCCATGAACTTCTTCTCCGCTATCATTTGGAGTATTGGGTGGCCCCTAGGCTTCTCCTCGGCCGCCGCCTCGGCGGGGGGCCGCTCAGCCCTTTTCTCCAAGAGCGCCCTTATATCTCTCAACTCCTCTATGGCTAGGTTGACCAAGCCCTCCAGCGCCTCTATTCTCTCCTCCAACTCCTTCAGCTTTTTGTCGCACTCGTCGTCACGCATGTATCTCCACCACGTCGCCGTCCTTAAGCTTATACTCCAGACCCACGCGCTTGGGCCTATCGGGGAATTGCTCGCGTCGCCACACAACGGCGTATTTGAAGTTCTCGTAGAGTGAGCTGTGTATTTTCTTGGCCACGTCGCCGACCGTGCTCCCCTCAGCCACCACCAACGGCTTGGGCATATACATATCGCTATGTATTTGTTTCGTGAATACGCGGATTAAGCGTAATCGCCTCAATAATAGCTCCAAGAGCCCCCTCCTATCTATCTCGCATTTAGTTAAATCGGCTTTGACGAGCGGCACGTCGAGTTTTTTAGCCAGCTCGGCCGCGTCTGCCGGGACCTCGCCCGACACAACCAGAATAGAGGGCTTATACATACGCTCAGAGAACAACGCCTCCTCGACGTCGTCAAGCGTGGCCTCGCCCTCTATATAAATCGCGGCGTGGTATATGCCGTATTCGCCCAAGAGCGACTTGACGTCGCCCAAGGTGGCCCCGACCAGCCTCCCGTTGCCCAATATCTGGACGCCGCCGGAGCCGCGGCGCTCCACCCTAACCAGCGCCTTAGGCCTATAAAGCGATACGCCGGCCTCGTCGAACATCTTCACGAGCGACGCCAGGGCGGCGCCGGGGTCTTGGTCCCCCCTGAGGACAATTATTGCGCCGTCGGCGTTCCTCACCAGCGCATACGCCACCGAGTTTATATCGCTGGATTGCCCGAGGGCGATGCTGGGCGCCTTGACTAGCTGGACGTACACGTTGTCCTCTATGAACATGGCCGGCACCGGCTCGACTGTGCTGAACGGTATTTCGTCGGGCTCCAGCTGAGTCGAGGTGAGGCAACGCAGAAGCGAAGTCTTCCCGCTACTGGGAGGGCCCACGACGATGATCTGCATATCGCCGTCCTTCTTGATATATATCCCGCCTCCCCCTCCGCCCCTACTGCTCTTCTCCTTGGCTTTCTTCTCCTCGACCTCCCGCCTGAGCTCGGCCATCCTCCTTCTGACGAATTTTACGAGCTTCTCCGTGCCCTTGTGTTTAGGTACGGCGGAGAGGAACTCCTCCATCGCCTTTATCTTCTCCTCCGGCGTCTTGGCCTCCATCACCTTAAGCCACTTAGCCTTAGCCTCGGCGGGGAGGTTGGCGGGCACGAATATTCCTAGTCTTTGAAAAATCTGCTTATAAGGGACCGGGTAGCCGAGTCCTCGGCTAGCTCGGCCAGCTCATCTAGTATGCGGGGCGCCTCGGCGAGGCCCTCCCTCAACAGCTCCCTATGCGCCCTAGCCCTCTTAAATATATGCCCGGGGGGCCTAAAGGCCGTCGCCAAGACCTCCTCGAGGGGGGCTATGTAATGCACTAGGCCTAGGCCGACCGCCGCCTCAGCCGTTATAGGGCCTGCCAGAAGAGACCTAACCGTGGTAGGCCCCAACAGCTTCGCAAGCGCGATGGTATACGGCGGAAATACGCCGAATTTAACGCCCTGTAGCGAGAGCCGCACGTCGGGCCTGGCCGCGGCCACAACATCGGCGAAATAGGTGAGCTCTACCCCAAAACCATATGCGTCTCCATTTAAATATATCAACGTATTTTTATTGCAATTTATTAGTTTTTCTACTAAATTATTTATTTTATATAAATAATTTTTCACCGTACTCTTATTTGTAAGAAAAATCTTTAGGTCGAGGCCTGATGAGAACGCCGGGCCCTTATTTGTTATGACCAAGGCCCCCGGCTCTGAGCAATCAAGCGAAGACAGCGCATCGACCAGTTCCGGGGTAAACGCATTTCTTTTCTCTACGGCGGCTAGGGCTACTATGAGGACATCTCCTTGGCGTTTTATCTCAAGCACACTAGACGAAAAGCAGAATTATAAAAGGCCGAAGTCAGTTCGACCATGTCTGATTACCTCGAGAAGATAAAGTCGCAGATATCCAACATACAGCCGTATAGGGGCAAATACGCGGATCCAATAGAGGGGGATTTCGTCGTTTATACGGGGCCGGGGCAGTTCAAGGTGCCCGATAAGGTGGTGTTAGGGTATATAGAGGGTGACGGCACAGGGCCCGAGGTGGCCTATGCGGCTATAAAAGTGGCCAACGCGGCTGTGGAGAAGGCCTACGGGCGCGCCAGAAAGGTGTTGTGGTACGAGATCCTAGTGGGCTCAAAGGCGGAGAAGATCTTGGGCAGCAGGTTGCCGGAGCAGAGCGTAGATGTCCTTAAGAGGGTTCGACTATTCCTCAAAGCCCCCTTAGAGACCCCGGTCGGCGGCGGCTTCAGGAGCCTAAACGTGACTCTTAGGCAGATCTTCGACCTCTACGCCAATATAAGGCCCGTTAAATACTTCCCTGGCCTCCCCTCGCCGCTTAAACACCCTGAAAAAGTCGACTTAGTGATATTCAGAGAGAACACCGAGGACGTCTATATGGGGATAGAGTGGCCGTGGAACTCGCCGGAGGCGGCTAAGGTGAGGGAGTTCCTTAGGAGGGAGCTCAACATAAATCTAAGGGACGACGCCGGCATCGGCATAAAGCCCATAAGTAAATTCGGGACCCAGAGGATAGCGCGCCTCGCCCTTAAATTCGCCGTCGAGAACAAGAGGAGGGTCGTCACCATAATGCATAAGGGCAATATACAGAAGTACACCGAGGGGGCCTTCAGGGAGTGGGCCTACGAGACGGCCAGAAACGAGTTCAGAGACCACGTGGTGCTCGAGGAGGAGCTTCAACAATACGGAGGACAAGTGCCGCCGGGCAAAGTGCTCGTCAACGACAGAATCGCGGACAACATGTTGCAGCAGCTCTTGACGCGCACCGGCGAGTACGACGTAATACTGGCGCCGAACTTAAACGGCGATTACGTCAGCGACGAGGCGGCGGGCTTGGTGGGCGGCCTAGGAGTTGCGCCGGGCCTAGACGTAGGGGACTTCGGCATGATGGCGGAGCCCGTGCACGGCACTGCGCCCAAATACACAGGCAAGAACTACGTTAACCCGACCGCGACTATACTAGCGCTGGAGCTGTTGTTCAGATTTATGGGCTGGCGCGAGGCGGCCGACCTAATAATCAAGGGCGTTAGCAAGGCTTACGCCGAGGGCTACTTCACCGGCGACTTAGTTAGGCAGATGACCGAGGAGGAGAAAAAGGCCGTCAAAGAGGTGCTGGGGACGCAGGAGTTCGCCGAGAAGGTGGCCGAGCTAATTAAGGAGCTCTAGGCCTCCTTTGCGTAGACGGAATCCACAGGCCTAAAGCCCATCTTTTTATAGAACTCTACGGCGATTTCGTTTAGGCTCGGGAAGTCGGCGAGTATCACTTGGGCGCCCCTCCTCTTCATGGCGTCGATTACCTCAGACATCATCCTCTTGCCAAGCCCCTTACGCCTATACTCGGGCATTATGTAGAACTCCCTAATTACGCCGGATATCCTGGGCTCGTAGAAGAGCCTGTCCTCTATATCCCCGATCACGGCGCCGATAATTCTACCGTCTACCTCAGCCACTAAAACGACGGAGCTAGAGGACGATATCTTAGATTTGACGTATTCCTTCGCCACGGAGGATATGTTATCGACAGGCTTAAGCAGGGGGTCGAACTCGCCGTTGAGGCGCTTTAGGCGCGCGACTAGGTCGGCGATTGAGTCTACGTCGTTTTCCACCGCAGCTCTGATTACAACATTTGGATACATATCAGCGTTAAGGCGCCAAGTTTTAAAATATCGTTTTATTATTTTGACGGTAAATATATACGCTTTAGGCAACCTTGATCTCCTAGGCGAGGGGCACTACGTATTTACGATCCTCGGCCTCCACTAAATAGGCGAGGCCGGCGTAGTTCGCCCCAACCCTTGCGAGCTCTCTGCCATCTTTGTCTAGGAAGACGCCGTTGACTACCTCGCCCAACACGCCCCTGCCTACGATGTCCGTCTTAGCCTCGGTGAATCTATAGGCCGGTATCCTAACCCTTGCGTTATCGCTTAACCTAACCGCTAGGACCTCGCGTAGCCCTATATCTAGTACTAAGAAGAGGCTATCGCCGCGCCTAATTACGTCGCCCTGATCCACGGTTAAGACGTACACCGTCGCGACGTAGTGGTATATTTTTCTATCCCCCCGGGCTTTCACGACCTTATAGCTCTCTAGGAAATCGCTGGGCAAGGCCTCATGTATCTTGTGGGCTATATGTCGAGCCAGCCTGTGGTCCGTCACCATTATGGCGAAGCCGTTGTCCTCCTTCTCAACCGAAAGTATAGAGCCCAGGTTCTTGCCCCTGACCTCAAAGGCCGTGTGCTCCAAGAGGGCCTCGACCTTCTTTATATCTAGGTCCCTCAACTGCGTCGGGAAACCCCTTATGTGGACGACGCCTCTCTCAACTCCTAAGATGTTCCTACGGCAGTCTAAACAGACGTCGTATACTATAGGCGCCTCGTATTCGAACACGAAGTCCCGAGGGGCTATGGCCTCGTGGGGGGAGCCGGCGCCCCGCACGACGTATCGCACCTTGTCGCCCTCGACCGCCACGCTTAGACCCCTAATTTCGCCCTTGACCGTTAAGTTGTCCCTGAGTAATCTCGCTAAGAGCTCCTCCTCTCTGCCCTTTACCCATCGCCCTCTGACGAATAAGGCGCC
>JZWT01000075.1 GCA_000960885.1 Thermoproteus sp. AZ2
TGCGGCGTCGTAGTGACTATGCTCTTCAAGATGTAGGGGCCGTTGCTTATGAAGAGGTTGCCGTAGGTGTTTGCGAAGTTTATAGCGGCGTTATAGTCACTAATCGCCTCGCTGGAGTTTAAGAAACAGCCTACGCCAGGCACGCAGGCCCAAGAGCCGTTGTCCCATATATAGCCGGTCTGGGTCCAGTTCTTTAGGTAAGACGTCAATATGGCGACGCTGTCAGGCGCCGTTAAGTCGGCCTCGGGGATTTTCATACTCTGGGATTCAGGCTCGGTGAGGGCGAGCTTGCCGTCCTTCATAGCTTGGAGCAGCGCGGCGTAGACCTCCCACGGCACGGACCAAGGTGTAATACGGCGCGTAGTAGGAGCCAACTATATTGGGGTCTGGGAACCAATAATTCGAATAGACCACGACGGTGCCGTTGGGGAAGAATTGTAAGCCAACTATGGTGCTGACGCCGGGCTGGTAGGCGCCCTGCAAGTCGCTGACGTACTGCGCATTGGCGCCGAGGTCGGGGGCGCCTTGGGCTAGGTCGAACATGTAGTACCAGTACATCATGACGTCGGCCATGGTGATGGGCTGGCCGTCTTGCCAAGAGGTGCCTAGCCAAGTCCCGTTGTAGTAGTAAGTATGACGGCCTTGGCCATTTGGCCAGGACCCACAGGCACCCACTTGCCCAGCGTGGCGTTCCATATCACGGCGTTAGGCGGCACGGGGAATATGGCCGAGCCGTTGGGGCTTAGCTGGACCGACCAAGAGCCTCTATAGGGTATTGGCTCGCCCGAGAACGGGTCGTAGGCCATGAATGGGTCGAAGAGCCAGCCCAATATGTCGTCGGCTGTGTAGGAATCCATAGATATCGCCCAGGCGAACGGATTCCATGGGAATTGCTTCACGTGGAACATGCCCACGGTCAGCGTGTTCTTGCCGGGGACGTAGGCGAACTTAACTCCGTAGGGGGTCTCAAGGCCCAAGACGGAGGGCATATAGTCCTCGAGGTCGTTGACCACGGGATAGGAGGAGCCCTAGCCACTTGCCACACGCGCACCGCCTGCTGGAAGCAGTCGCTCAGCGTTATGTTAGAGTACTGCTCGAATTGGGCGAGGCTGGTGAAGTTGCCGCTGGAAACCCACTGCGTGATGGTGTCGATGGTGTAGTTAGTGTATTGCCAGAAGCCGGTCTCGCCCCAGCCCGGCATATCGCCGGTCCAGCTGGCGCAGAAGCTGGCACCTGCGCCGGTGTCCCAAGGCTCGGGCGTGATGGACCAAGCCTCGGTGTAGATCTGCCACTCCATACTGGCTGGGTTGCTGCCGTATACCGTCGACAACGCGTCGGTCAGGGTGCCGTATATGGGCTTTACCGTGAAGCCGAGGGACTGAAGGGCCTCTTGGAACATCAAGCCCATCTGGTAGCGGTACGGGTCGTCGTTCCTAATGAAGAATATAATTGTAACGGGCTGAGGTGTCGTGGAGTTGGGCGGCAGATAATACCACTTGCCGTTTATCCAGAATATGCGGCCGTGCCAGACGGGGTCGGTCTGGTTTATCTGTTGGAATAGGGCCCATATAGAGGCGTTGACGTAGGTTGGGTCGTAGTGTATATTGAAGCTGGCTATATAGGGCACTATGAGGGTATAGCTATAGAGCGCGAACGGGCCCGGCCACGTGACCATCGGCGTGGCGAAGCCCTTGAAGACCTGCGTGACTATGCCATCCCTATCTACTAGGTAGTTCATGAGGAAGCGGAACTGCCAATAGGCGAATGGGTTGAAGGTCGTGTTAGAGGGATACGGGTTGAATAAGAGGTCGTAGCCGCTTATCATGCCCGGGCTGACCATAGTCACGTTGGGGTTCTGTTGTAGCTGCGCCAAGACGTTGACGGGTAAAGCCCACGGATTGAGGTATAGGTCTATCTTGCCGCTAGACATATACAGAGCGGCTTGGTCTGTGGGCACCTCGAGCACCGTCACCGTTTGGGGCATCGTGGTTTGAGCGGAGACGAGATAGGTAGCGAGGAGCGCGGCGAGGGCGATGGCTAGGAGCAGTGTTTTCTTAGTCATAGAAAGGGGAGAAGGGTTGATTTTAAGTTTTTCGTTTTTACTTTTTTTGAGGCCTCTTATATGTATATGTGGTTCTATATAAAAATCCAACCACGAGGAATGCCACCATGAGGATAAAAAATATCAGCATAATAATAGTGAGAACTACGTTTAACAGCGTTATCTTAAGCCCTATTATAGAGAGATATATATTGCTATTGCTGGAATTAATCTCGATATAATCTATATATGTATAATTATATGAGGCGAGGGAGCGGGGCGGTATCGAGATCGTCACAGTCGCGTTGAAGGGAGCCCCCAGCACAGATCCCTTGACCGCCACGGGCACCTCCGCCGGCGAGGGCGAGGTGTTGTTGAGCTGGAAGGACCACTGTGCCCGACACGGAGATGTTGAGGGGCTTGAGGGGGCCCGAGTAATAGACGTGGACAGAGTACGGGTGGAGGATTAGGTAGAGCGCTAGGGCGAAGGCCAAAACGCCGAAGAGGTAGGCGAGGCGTATTAAGTCGTCGACCCTCATAAGCGGTTGGGGGAGTGAATTAATAAAGCCGAGCCCGACCCCATCGGCCGAGCTATCCGCGGCATGCCGGCGGGTTCAGCGGAGGGAGGGCCGCCGGCGCTCTATAACGGGCCCCCGGCGAGCTGGCGCCGGGGGCTGTGCAGGGCACCTATGAGCCGTAGGGCGCCGCCTGTCGGCGGCGCGTCGGCCGGCCTCAGCTGGCGTAGAGGCGCTTAGATGTGCTAGGCGCCGCTAGCGAGGGCGCGGATGAGCCGGCGGGCCTCAAGAGGCGCGGGCCCCGCGCCGCTAGCGCCTAAACCCCAGCGCCTTTAGGCGCTCGACGAGGCCGAAGTCGTCTCTGACGACGACCCCCGTCGACAAGACCTCTAGGGCTAAGGGGTCTCTCTTAAGGGCCCTCTCGACGAGCTCCGCCGGCGTTAGGGGGATAATCTCGAAGCCCGGCGGCGCGTCTATGCCCTTGAGCCTCTCCAGCGGATTCCCCGCGAAGTCGCCGACGACGACTACGTCTACGTCGCTCCAGACGTTGAAGTCCCCCCTGGCGTAAGAGCCCACGAGGACCACCGCGTACCTCCCCCTCAAAGACTCGGCGAAGCTCCGGACTCTCCTTATCGCCTCCTCCCGGGCCCTCAGCCTTCTGCGTATGATTTCAGCGTCCTCCATCGCCCTTCGATATACTCTATAATCTCCCTACTTATGTCTATCGCCCTCCGCGCCTCCTCCTCGGTGTAGTACTGATAGGGCGCCCCCTCGCTCCAGGCGTTGGGGTACCTAGTGGGGATATACATCTTGTCCAGGTACTTAGCCCTATCTATCAACTCTTGAGGCGCGCCCGCATGCGCTAGCAGGGCGCTCACAGCGTGGCCGGCCTTGGGCTCGCCTATTCCGTAGAGGAAGGCCTTGACGGCGTATTCGGCCGCCTGCTGGGCCTTAAAACAAGCCCAATTGTGGTCGCCCCCTCCCTATCCCTCTCGGCGGACCTCAGAGTCCTCTTAGCCATATCCATCCACCTATTGTACTCGGCCTCGTCCAACATGACGCATATCCCTCAAGCGTTTAAAACGGCACTGCCCCTAACGCCGTCGGCGGCTCTCCGGCCAAAGGAGGACGGAGGCGTGCAGGCCCCGCAGAAGAGGTGAAGAGGACCTCGACGGAGAACCGCTTAAAGCGCTGGCCTCGACCGAGGTGGTATCAAGCGCCGGCGGGACCGGCCCTCGGCAGAGCTTAGTCGCTAAGCAAGACGTGGAGGAGATAAAGAGGGGATGGCGACAAGGGACGGCGTGAAGAGGCCGGAACTAATGAGTGAGTTGAGCGGGCATCTTGGGCGGCCTTAAGGGACGGAGTGGCCGAGATCTCGAAGAGCGCGGCGGTTGTTCCCAAGGGGGCTCCTGTACGACGGAGAGAGCTGTACCCACGGCGAGTCCTCGGAGGTGGAGTACAACGTAGCGGTCAGGGAGGGGAAGGCCGCGTCAATAGAGCGGCGGCGCTTAGGAGTAGCGGCTTGCCGATAACTACTAAGAACTCCGAATATGAGGAGGGCAGGTCTCGTATTTTGTGACTCCCTTTATCCACGATAAACGCCCAGCGAGAGTAGAGGCAAGAGCAAGAATAGCGAGAGGTCAGATACTCCCTAGCGCCATAGCCGAGCTAGGAGGCACGCCGGCAACTCGGCAAAAAAGCACGCACAAGCACCGCACCGTGTTTGCTTGGGGAGAAAACTGGTAGCGGGGCCCGGATTTGAACCGGGGACCTCGGGGTTATGAGCCCCGCGGCCTACCTGGCTGGCCTACCCCGCTTTCTACGGCCAGCCAGCTCGCCTATCTGCCGCTCGACCCTCTATTCACCTCACTTTAAAAGCTTTACGTAATCTAGGCCGGCGCCGCGCGGGCGCTTGGCCCATCGGCGCGTTATATTTTTATTTGCTCGTTATATCGGCTGTGCCTCGTTGGGATAGAGACGTCTGGCTCCTCTTAGCCTCTAGGGGGGTTAGGAGCGTGGCCGGGGGCGCCCTGGGCGTAATCACGAGCCTCTACCTCCGCTACGCCTTGCACCTCTCGCTTACGGAGATCGGCATATTCTTCGGCGTCGGCGCGTTTCTGGCGCCTCTGCTGTCTCTGGTCTTCGGGAGGTTGGGGGATAGGTATAGCCGTAAGGCCGTCCTCCTCTTGACCCTCTCCTTCCTCCCTATAGCTACCGCCATACTCCTCGCCACGTCCTCCTACCCGCTCCTCCTCTTAGCCGCTGCGCTGGGCGGCTTCGGCACAGCGGGGGCCTTGGCCAGCGGGAGCGTCGGCGCCGTGGCGGCGCCTGTGCAGACAGCGATTCTCGCGGATAAGACGGAGGGCCTCGATAGGTCCTTCGTCTACGCCGTGTTTAACTTAGTCTCGGGCGTCTCGTCGGCGCTGGGGGCCCTCTTGGCCAACCTAAGCTACCGCGAGGCCTTCTTAATAGCCCTAGCCCTCTCCGCCGCCAGCCTGGCCGTGGTCTTGCCCATTAGGGAGCCGATTGGGCGGAGGGGCGCCGACAACGGCCGGCCTGCGCTATCGGCGAAGGAGTTGGCCTATATTAGGAGGTTCGCCGCCGTGGGCGCCTTGAACGGCACGGCGCAGGGGCTGGTGACGTCTTTCCTGCCCATAATATTTAAGCAGATGCTCTACGTGCCCAACGGGGTGGTCGGCGATATATTCTTCGTCGGCGGGCTCGCGGCGGCCTTTGCGTCTTTAGCCGCGCCTTGGTTCTCGAGGATCCTCGGGCTTAGGGACGCCATAATCGCGCTCAGGGTCATCTCCACGGCCGCCTTAATGCTTATACCCTTCTCCGCCTCCCTCCCCATGGCCATAGCCACTTACGTGGCCTACGTCATGTTTAGGGTCTCGTCGCTGGCGCCTCAGCAGGCGCTCATGATGGAGCTTGTGGGCAGGGGGAGTAGATCGACGGCAACCGGCATAAACCAAGCCGCTCGCCTCTTCCCCTCGGCCTTGGCCACGACCGCCGCCGGCGCCATGTTGGACTACTTGCCCATCCCAGTGCCCTTTTCGATAGCCGTCGCGATAAACCTCGCCAACATAGCGCTCTACAAGAAGTACTTCCCGAACCCGAGGCCGGCGCAGGTGGGCGCGGCGGCCTCGGAGTAGCCGCTCGCAACGGCCACGGCATAAGCGCACGGCGCTCCGCGGCGCGGCCGGCCGCGCGCCCATGACGCCGAGGCGGCTCAATATATATAGGCGTTGGAGGGTGGGGGCGTGCCTAGGAGGCACCTCGATTGGTTGAGGCAGGCCAAGAGGAATTTGGCATCTGCGGAGTTGAACAGAGGGGCCGGCCTCTACGAAGAGGCGTGTTTCGAGGGGCACCAAGCGGCTGAAAAGGCATTAAAGGCGTTGTTGAGCTATATGCATATGGAGAGGAGGGGGCACTCCCTAGTGGCGCTGGCCAGAGAGGCCGGGCTGGCGGTTGGGGAGGACCTAATGAGGTGTCTACAGTATCTAGATAAGCACTACATCCCCGCCAGATATCCCGACGTATACGACGAGGGGGCCCCGATGGACTACTACAACGAGGAGGACGCCGAGAGGTGTATACAATGCGCGGAGAGGGTCCTCAGCTGGGTCGAGGGCCGTGTGGGACCTCTGTAGCAAATACGCTAGGTTTAAGCCTAGGCTGGTGGCGTTGTTCGGCTCGTACGCAAGGGGCGACTACACGGACGCCAGCGATATCGACGTCCTCGTCGTGGCCGACGGGCTCCCCAAAGACCCCAGAGACGCCTACGACGCGTTGTTCGACCCAGATGCGCCGCGGCTGAGCCCAATAGGCATGCAGACCGACGTCTTCCTCAAGAAGCTGGAGGAGGGCAGCACATTTCTGCTAGAAATACTCGAGGACGGGAAAGTGCTCTGCGCCGACGAGGAGTTCATGAGGCGCGTCAAGGAGATATACGCCAGAGTCCGCCCCCGCTTCCAGCGCAGGGGAAAGCTCTGGATAGAGGTCGGCGGTTGACGAATCTATCTTAGTCAACGGTCGTCCTACCGCCGAGGGGCCTACCGAGCCCTGTAGAGCCCGCCTAGGCGTCCGGCGCTCTGCGGCGCGGAGCTCTGATAGCGCCGAAAAGCTTTAAATGATATACGCAACTCAGGACAAGCCCCGGTAGCTCAGTCTGGTAGTCCGTTCAGCGGGCCAAGAGCGGCGGGCTGCAGACCCGTAGGTCCCGGGAGGCGGTGCTCGGGAGTTCAAATCCCGGCCGGGGCTCCATTCTTCATTCGTCCGTTGGCCCACACCTTGGAGTCTCTAATCGTCGTGGGGCTTAACTGCGCGGCCTATCTGGCCGAAGACCTATGAGGTAGCCATGCCTTGCACCATAGACACACCTAGGGGGTAATTGTGTCAAAGGTCACGGTCTTAATCCCGGGCTGGGACGCGCCTACGCAAATAGAGCCGGGGAGCTATTCGGTCTACTTGGGCGGCCTGTGCGCACTGCAGGGCTCGGGCGAGGCGGAGGCGGAGGTCGCGCTGTCCTTAAGGGCCAGCTGAGGCAAGAGCCTTCGGCGGTCCCGGCGAGGGAACGAGCGGTTGTGTGTGAGGGCTACGAGGCCGGGCCCGCTCGGGCTAGACCGATACGGCATATGCCGAGCGCTCGGAGGCTCGACGCCGGCAAGCTCAGCTTAACTGGCTTGAGGGGATGTAATATGGCCTCTGTGTCTTATACGACAAAATGGGGCGCCTCTTGCGATGTGAGGGCCTTAATAGAGAAGGCTGAGGATTAGGAAATTTATCGAGAGTTGGCCGCCGTGTATCGCCTAAGGCGCCTTGCTTAGCACGTCTTTGAGCCTCTCCTTGAGCACCTTCTTGTCTACCTTCCCCGTCCCCGTCAA
>JZWT01000076.1 GCA_000960885.1 Thermoproteus sp. AZ2
GCCCCAGTTTCCCGGGGTTGTCCCCCTCCCGAGGGTAGGTTAGGCACGTGTTACTGAGCCGTGCGCCGCGCCCGGCGCCCCGGGCGCGCGACTCGCATGGCTTAGCCCTACCCCGATAGCGGTCAGGTCCGGCAGGATCAACCGGTTTCGAGAGCGGCCGCAAGGCCGCCCTCGGGGGCGGGACTACCCCGGACTCCGCGCGCGTTGGCGGCGTGGGGTTTTCTCCTCCGCGCCCCCATCCGGGCATCCCCAGAGGGGGACATCGGAGGAACATGAAACTGAATCGGCCGGGGCGCCGCCCCGGCCTCATAGGTCAAGGCACGCCCCTCTTGAAACTCCCGTGTTTAAAAGTTTTTACGCCGTCCTCCTCGGCGGCTATATTATTCGCGCAGTAATATTTATGCCCTACGTTAAATAACCCGCGTATTTGGCGCTGTGTGCTACGTAGTTGTGGGCAAGGCGTATGTAGAGGGCGCGGTGCGGGACGTGTCTATCCTGGTCGAGGGCGGCGTGATAAAGTCCCTAAACGCCAAGCCGCCGGAGGGCTGCAGAGTCATTCAATTCTCTAAGCGCCACCTCGTGCTCCCTGGCTTCGTGGATATACACGTCCACTTTAGGGATTGGGGGCTGGCACATAAGGAGACCTTAGCCGGCGGCGCCCGGGCGGCTTTGGCGGGCGGCGTGGTCGCGGTCATGGATATGCCCAATACGCGGCCCCATATTAGGACGGCGGAGCTGTTCCGAAAAAGGCTGGAGGAGGGTGCGGGCCTCCCCGTTATATACAGGCTACATATGGGAGTTCCCCAAGACCTCTCGGAGCTGGCGAAGGCTAGGCCCTCCACCGTCAAGGTCTACCCGGAGGACGTGGCCTCGTTCGGCTGGCCCCACATAGAGGCGCTCCTCTCGGAGTGCTCGCGCCTGGGCTGTACTGCGGTTTTCCACTGCGAGGACCCGGCCCTCTTCTCCGGCCCCTCTAGGCCTCCCGAGGCCGAGGCCAAATGCGCCGATAGGGCCGCCCTCTACGCCAAGATGGGCTATAGGATACACGTGACCCACGTGTCTCTGCCCTACACCGTGAGGGCTCTGAGGGGCTTGGCCACGCTGGACGCGACCCCACACCACCTATTTCTGAGCTCCGACTCCTGTAGGGCCGGCGGCCTATGCCGCGTGAACCCGCCTCTGAGGCCGGAGGAACAACGCCGGGAGCTCCTCTCCCTATTCCTTAGGGGCTACGTAGATATGTACGCTACAGATCACGCGCCCCATACGCTGGAGGAGAAGCTGTCGCAGGACCCGCCGCCGGGCATATGTAGCCTAGACGTGGCCGCCTCGCTTTTGTTGCGCCTTTGGCGCGACGGCCTCTTGGGCCTCGACGATGCGGTGCGCCTATACTCGCACCGCCCTTCGTCCTTCGCCGGCGTGTCCACGGCTATTTGGCCCGGGCGCCCGGCCAACTTCGCGGTGTTCCGCCTAGAGGAGTTCGCCGTGTCGAGGCAAGACTTCAGGGGGTCGTGCCGCTTCTCGCCGCTGGAGGGGCTGAGGGCTTTCGGCAGAGCCGTCGCCGTAGCGGCCAAGGGCGCGCTCCACCTGCTGGAGTCCGGCGAGGTGGTCTCCTAGCGCCTAATTATGCGGTACCAGTTGTCGCGCTCGGCGGGCTCGAAGCCGGCTCCCCTTATCAACTCCTCTACGTCTTCCCTAGTCCCTATCGGCGAAGATCTACGCTGAGCCTCCAGCACCCTTCTCCTCATATAGAGTCCCCCCGAAGTCGTCTGCGCCGAAGTACATGGCCAGCTGGGCGGCCTCGGGCCCGTTCGTGAGCCAAGAGGATTGTATGTGGGGTATAAAGGCGTCGCCCGTAAATATTACCCGCGCCGCGGCTACTATGCGCAGGAGCGTCGCGGCGGTCTTGGGGTATTTCACCCTCGAGCCCAGCCTATTGCCAGCCGGCTCGTAGTTCCAAGCTATAAACGCCAGGAAGCCCTTGGTCCTCCTCTGCAGCTCCGCTATCTTATATAGGTGCTCGGCCCAATCCCTCTCGTCCTCTAAGTGGCCGTACATCATAGTCGCCGACGTGTATATGCCCAGCCTGTGGGCCTCCTCCATAATCCTCAGCCAAGTCTCGGCGCTTATCTTCTTCGGCGATATCTCCTTCCTGACCCTATCGACCAATATTTCGCCGCCTCCTCCCGGCATAGTGTCCATCCCGGCCCTCCTCAGCCTCTCCAAGACCTCCCTCCAGCTCATGCGCTCGCGCCTGGCCAAATAATCGACCTCCAGCGGCGAAAGCGCGTGTATGGCTATGTGGGGCGCCTTGGCCTTTATAGCCCTGAACAACTCCTCGAAGTACTCTATGCCTATCTCGGGGTTTATGCCCCCCTGTATCAACACCTGCCTCAGCCCATACTTCCTGTCCACCTCCAATACCCTCTTTGCGGCCTCCTCGGCGCTTAACGAGTACGAATCGGCGTCCTCCTTCCTCCGCCAGAACGGGCAGAACTCGCACTCTATTACGCAGACGTTTGTGTAGTTGAGCACCATCGAGGACACGTACGTGGTCGTTTTACCGTAGAGCCCTGCCCTTATGCTCCAGGCCTCCCTCCCCAGCTCCCACAAATCCCTCCTCAAGACCTCCTCCACATCGCCGAGGCCCATGGATTGGCCGTATTATTTTTTAAGTACAACATCATCGATGGGACCCCTTGAGATAGCCGAGGCCGCTATGCGGGGCCTGACCCGCTCGGAGGCCGTCGAGTTGTTCTCGGAGGACTTCATGTCCCTCGCGCAAGCGGCGGAGTTGGTGACCCTCAAGCTGTGGGGCGACTCCGTGACTTTTGTCAACAACATAGTGATAAATTATTCGAACATATGCGTGGCTAAGTGCCCCATATGCGCCTTCTACCGCCCGCCGAGGCACCCCGAGGGCTATACCAGGAGCGCTGAGGAGGTGGCTAAGGCGGTGGAGGAGGCCAAGGAGAGGCTGGGCATCACAGAGCTCCACATCAACGGGGGCTTCAACCCGGAGCTATCCATAGAGTACTTTGAGGAGCTGTTTAGGGCCGTGAAGGCGAGGGCGCCCGGCGTGGCCATAAAAGGCCCCACTATGGCCGAGGTGGACTACTACTCGCGGCTCTGGCGCATGAGCTGGAGGGAGGTCTTGGAGAGGTTTAAGGCGGCTGGGCTAAACGCGATCTCCGGCGGCGGCGCTGAGATCTTCGCCGAGGAGGTGCGCAAGGTGGTCTCGCCGTATAAGCTCTCTGGGGAGGATTGGCTAAGGATAGCCGAGCTGGCGCATAAGCTCGGCATACCCAGCAACGCCACTATGCTCTACGGCCATGTGGAGAGGCCGGAACACGTGGTGGACCACATCTTCAAGGTCAAGGAGTTGCAGGAGGGGACGGGCGGCTTGCTCTCATTTATACCGGTCAAGTACTCCCCCTACAACACGGAGCTCTACGCCAAGGGCGTGGTGAGGGCGCCGGCCCCCGCCGTATACGACGTGAAGGTGGTCGCCGTAGCGAGGCTTATCTTGCTAGATAGGGTCAAGGTGGCGGCCTATTGGACGTCTACGGGCAAGCGGATAGCCTCGCTTCTCTTAAAGGCGGGGGCCAACGACCTAGTCGGCACTATGTACAACGAAGCGGTCCTCCGCTCAGCCGGCATGGCCGCCTCGACCACGGTCGAGGAGCTCGCCGAGATAGCTAGGGAGGCCGGCAGAAGGCCGGCGTTGCGCGACACGTTCCACAAAGTGCTCAAGTGGCTATGAGGGTCACGCGGCTTAAGTACGCGCACAATGACCCTATTTTCTACCGCGTTAGGGGCCTAGATGTGATCTCTGCGAGCAATTTAGAGGCGCCGAGGCTGTTGCTGGAGGGCAAGGCCGATTTGGCCTTCGTCCCAGTGACGCTCGCGGCAGAGCTCGACATACCTGTGCTGCCCCGCCTAGCAGTCTACAGCGTAGGCCCCGTGATATCGGCCCGGATATTTAAGGGCGCCGGCGCCTCCGGCTACGCCGCGGTCTCCGACACGACGGTGAACGCCAGAGCCGCCGCTAAGTTGCTCAACATATCCTTCGAGCGCGTGGACGACCCAGCGGCGGCGCTCGCGCGCTACAAGGGCGTATTGGTCATAGGCGACGACGCGCTTAGGCTTGTGGATAGAGGAGTTCCGCACATAGCCGACGTCGGCGAGCTTTGGCAAGACAAGGTGGGCACGCCGTTGGTTTACGCAGTGCTCGCGGCCAGGCCCGGCTTAAGGCCCTCTGAGGCCGAGGCTATCGCCGAGGAGCTGGAGAACTCCCTCGCGGCGTTTTACGAAGACCCAGCCCCCGTCGTCAAGGCCTCGGCCGCGCGCCTAGGCGTAGGCGAGCGGCTCATGGCGGAGTATTTCACTAGGATGAAGTACTTCGTCAACAACGAGGTCCTCAGGGGGCTTGAGGTGGAGGAAGAGTTATTAGGGCTTAAGCGGCTTAGGCTCATATGAGCGAGCTAGTGGTGGCCCATAGCCCCGATTCAGACGACGCCTATATGTTCTACGGCATTGCGTCGGGCGCCGTGAGGAGTAGATTTAAGTTTAGAGAATTCTTGGCAGATATAGAGACGTTGAACAAGCTAGCTATAGGGGGCGCCAAGCTGGATATGACGGCTTTAAGCGCCGCGGCGTTGGGCTTCACCAAGCGCTATTTCGTCCTACGCGTCGGGGCCTCTATGGGCGATAGATACGGGCCTATAGTTGTATCTAGGGGCGGCCCCATAAGGCTCATCGCCGTCCCCGGGAGATACACCACGGCCGCGCTCCTCCTGCGCTTGGCTATGCCCGAGGCAAAAGTCGTCGAGGTGCCCTTCGATAAGATCTTCGACGCGGTTATCTCGGGCGTCGTGGACGCCGGAGTGGTAATCCACGAGGGCCAGATCACGTATATGCGCCACGGCTTAACCAAGGCGTTGGACTTAGGCGAGTGGTGGTACGAGCAGACGGGGCTGCCCACTCCCCTAGGCATAGACGCCGTAGATAAGAGCTTGGGCGAAGAGGTCGCCGAGGAGTTGAAGTCGCTTTTGCTCGAGTCTATTAAATACGCCGAGGAGCACAGACAAGGGGCCATAGCATATGCGATGAGGTTCTCAAGGGGGCTAGGCGCCGAGGACACCGCCCGGTTCGTCGATATGTACGTCAACCCCATGACCAAAGACATGGGAAAGCGAGGCGAAGACGCGGTAAGGGCCTTGCTCGACGAGGCTAAGCGGAGGGGCTTAGTGGAAAACAATGAGGTCGAGTTCGTCTAGCGCCTGACCAAGATCTCCACGCGCAATACGCCGGGGCACCTCCTCACGACGTCGGCTACACGCCTTATGTCCGCCAGGCTCTCTACGCGCGCCTTGGCGACTATATACCCTCCGCATTCGTGCACCTCCTTTATCTGGGGCATTTTAGCCAGAGATAGGAGAGGCCTATCGTCGCGGCCGACGTGGGAGGCTAAAATTAGCAACTCCATGTATTATCCCTTGTATAAAAAGTTAAACTATGAAAAAATTTTTATTGACTATTAAATAATAAGTTATAGAGCCCGAAGACGTTTATTTGGCCGAGCCCATCAACGGGGTTCCACTCGCCCATTATTACGTTGTATAGGCCGTTTTGGCCTCCTTGAGTTGCGAAGAGGCCGCCCGGCACGCCGCTTGTAAACGCGCTGGCCGGGTATGTGGTTCCCCACGAGTAAAACTCGGCGTATTCCCTCGAGTAGAGCAGATATAGGTTCGGCGCTAGGTCGCCTAGCCTTTGCCCGAGCCCGCTCTGTATAACCGCCGCCATCCCGGCCGACAACGGCGTGGCCAAGCTGGTGCCGCCCCAGAGATATGGGCTAATGCTCCCGTTCACGACCAGCAACACGCCGGTGTAGGGATCGGCGTCGGCGGCTATATCGGGCACGCCCCTATGGCCGACGGTCCAGAAGAGCCACGTCGTGTTGTACAACGCGCTCAGAGTGGGCTCCAAGACCACCGGGCGTTCGTAGGCGATATTGGCTAGGGCTTGCCCGGGCGTCTCGGCGAATATAAGCGAATATCCGCCCCCAGAGCCCCACATATATCTCGCGTTCCAATTCCACGCGCTCTCTATCCTCGCTACTTGGCCGTCCGCGATATAGGCGTGTAGGGTCGTGCCGCCCACGCCTGTGACCCAAGGATCGCTGGCCGGATACAACACGCTGGGCTCTATGGGGAGCCCGAAGTACTGCCAATATATATCGAACGCGCCTGAGTCTCCGCTGGCCGCAAATACGCCTATGCCCTCCGCTGCGGCTTGTTTAAACACCTCGTCGTATGCGTACAAGAGTTGTGGAGTTGGAGGAGGAGCTAAGTACATGTCCTCGAAGGCGCCCCAGCTCAGGCTTATGAAGTCGGCCATTTTGTTCGCCGTCAAGTACTCCACGGCCAAGAACAAGTCGTCCCCAGCATCTGGCGACACGGCCAACACGATGTTGGCGCCCGGCGCCATGGTGTGCGCGTATTCTATGTCAAGTGCGGTCTCGTAAGACCACCCGATCGAGTCTCCTAAATTATACGGCGTTAATATGGGGGTCCCGAGCGGATACACGACCCTGAAGCTAGGCGGATTGGGCAAGCCGAAGAGGCGGTCGAATAGGGCTAGGTCGTTGGCGGCGGTATCGGAGTACACCAGGCTATTCGCCAGAGTGAAGTTCACGTCGCCAAACGCGTCGACTATGCCTATCGTCACACCCTGGCCCACAAGGCCCCTGCCAAATAAGGGCAATTCGTCATATATCCACTGCAACCCGGCGGGGAGCCACACCTCTATGCCGTGGGGCAGTATTATCTGAGCCGGCCTCCCCCCAATATACGTGGTGTTGGGCCCCGCCAGCTCTAGGGTTGAGTTCAGCGGAATTTTTACGTAGAGCGGCTTGAACAGGGGCTTGCTCTGCGCCGTGAAGTACCCAAGGGGCACGCACTCGCCTGCTATTATCCAAGCGCTTACGTTGGCAGGCGCAGTGGATAAAGCGAATAACGCGGCGTCGACCGCGCTGGCATTGCCCGAGGCCTCAACAGCCATGGGGAATATATAGCCGAGGGAAAGACCGGAGGAGTTCACCACGGCCTTTATGTAGTTAAACACATAGGCCGGAGGACTATACCATTGAGCAAATTGTTGGGGACTTATAAATTTATGATATAAATTACTCGATGGATTATAATATTGATTATATAATAGATTATTTAAAGATGTGCTATTATTTAACCATAACCATATTATTAAATGAGATGGTGTATTGGACGGCATAGGGCCTACTGCTTGTTCGCAAGGTAATATATAACGGCTGAGCCGCTACTAAAGCCGCTAATACTAGTATT
>JZWT01000077.1 GCA_000960885.1 Thermoproteus sp. AZ2
AAGCTGTATAAGAGCGGCACAGATGCGGCGTTGTTCGACCTAATGGCATTCGCCAACGAGGGGATAGTCAGAGTCAAGAACGTGGAGGACCTAATTGAGGACGAGGAGGTGAAGAAGCTCGTCCACGAGTTTAGGAAGTCCCTCGAGGGCTTCGCCGCGCGCCTGACCAATAAATTGGTGGAGCGGGTAGGCGCTTGATCCTTTAAACCCTAACATTTTTCGGGCATGGAGTACCTTTTGGGGAAGAAGACAGCGAAGATAAGCCTAGGGGAGCCCCCCATAGTTCAATTCTCTATGCCCGAGGGCGAGCCGAAGCCCTCTGTAGAAGTCGCCGGGGAGTATATAAAGGCCGCCTGTTGCGGGGTCGAGGCCTCGCTCAGGATATCGGTCGAGGGCGGGAGGACGAGGATTTGGAAGAGGCTGGCAATAGACGAGCACGTGCTTGGGCTGGGCGAAAAGGCCGCGCCGGTGGATAGGCGCCGCTCTATGGCCGTCATGTTCAACTTCGACGCCTACGGCCACACGCTACACATGGACCCGCTCTACGTCTCGATCCCCTTCGCCATATTCGTCCAGGGGGGCAAGGCCTTCGGCCTCTTGGTGAACTCGCCGGCCTTCGCCGTCTTCGACATAGGCATAAGGGAATACGACGCCGTAGTTATAGAGGTCGAGGATAGGCCGGAGATCTACCTAATCTTCGGCCCCAGCCCCATGGAGGTGCTCGAGGCTTACGCCGAGATTACCGGCAAGCCCTTCCTCCCCCCGCGTTGGGCATTGGGATACCAAATAAGCCGCTACACCTATTACCCGCAGGACTACGTGGCAGCGCTTGTCGACAAGATAGCGTCCGAGGTGCCGCTTGACGCGATATACGTTGACATAGACCATATGGAGAAGTACAAGGTGTTTACGTGGGATAGGCGCAGATTCCCCGACCCCAGAGGGCTCGTGGCGGAGCTACACGAGAAGGGCGTAAGGGTCGTACCTATAGTGGACCCCTACATAAAGGCCGAGCCGGGCTATAGGCTCTTCGAGGAGGGGCTCCGGCACTTCCTAGTCGACAAAGACGACAACTTATACTTAGTCAGGGGGTGGCCGGGCCCCTCGGCGCTCCCCGACTTCTTGAACGGCAAGGCTAGGGAGTGGTGGGCCCGCGTCGTTGAGGAATACGTGAAGGAGTACGACGTAGACGGGATATGGTTGGACATGAACGAGCCGACGAATATGGCCCCCTTCGAGGCCTCAGAGTGGGAGCGCATCAGGGCCCTGGCGGCCGAGGGGCTTAGGCCGGGTCCTCTCCCTAAGCCAGAGCTCTTGAGGAGGACGGCGGCGGGCGCGGTGCATAGGCTCGACGACGGGAGGAGGATTGAGCACGAGAGGGCCCACAACGCCTACGCCTACTTCGAGGCCATGGCGACGTATGAGGGGATGGCTAAGGCCGGCAAAAGGCCCTTTATACTCTCTAGGGCCGGCTACGCCGGGATTCAGAAATACGCGGCCGTGTGGACGGGCGACGTGGTGGCCTCTTGGGAGGGGCTGCGGGAGACCCTAATGGCAGTGTTGGGCCTGGCCGCCTCAGGCGTGCATATAGTGGGCGCAGATATAGGGGGCTTCGCCGGCTACAGCGACCCCGAGCTGGTCGTGCGCTGGTACCAAGCCTCTATATTCTTCCCGCTGTTTAGGGCCCACAAGGGCAAGGAGGGTAACGACGTAGAGATCTTCGCGTTGCCCACTAGGTATAAGGAGGCCGTGGTGGAGGCGATAAAGCTACGCTATAAATTCCTGCCGTATCTTTGGCATCTGGCTTGGGAGGCACACTTGACCGGGAGGCCCATAATTAGGCCGCTTCCCCTGGAGTTCCCAGACGACGAGGACTCATATAGGGTAAACGACGAATATATGGCGGGCCCCCACATCTTGGTGGCGCCGCATTTGAGGCCCTCCTCGGCTAAAAGGCCTGTCTATCTGCCCAGAGGCGCTTGGATAGATTACTGGAGCGGCGCAGTCCACCTAGGCCCCACCTGGGTAGAGGCGACGGCGGACTTGCCCATATACGTCAGGAGGGGTTCGGCGATCCTCGGCGACGGCTTCTTGATGATATACGGCGAAGGGCGCTGGCGGATATACCACGGCGAGGGCCCGGACGTGCTCGAGGTCGAGGCCTCGGGCAACGCCGTGGAGCTCAAGGGCTCTGTGCCCGAGCTAGATGAGCTGGTCCTCTTGGGGGCCCAATACGGCGAGGCCGAGGTCGACGGGATTAGGAGAAACGCCGTGAGGGACTCGGCCGGCGTGAGGATAGAGCTCGGGGGCTCCGCGAGGCGCGTGGTGCTCCGCGCATAGGAGCAAATAAAAACCCATATCCTATATTATTATATGTCCGAGGACATCGATAGCCTACTTCGGCGCAAGGCGCTGGAGATAGCCGCTAAACAAGCCGAGAAATCCCTCAAAAAGGCCGCCGAAAGGCCTCTGACGAAGGAGGAGGTCCTAGCCCAGATAAGGTCTATGTTGAAGGGCGATAGGGCTCAAGAAATATTGGACACGGCCCTTAAACTATACGGCGACTTCGCTCATGCCCCTCCTGCGCAAGTTGGTGGACTTAAAACGCCAGGGCGTCCTATCGGAGCTCTGGGACCACGAGCTCTACAGGCTTTTGACCAACGCGGGCTTCCACGTCCCCGTGGAGACGCGGCTCAGGATTGTGAGACACGGCAGAGAGTACAAGTTGGGGGAGGGCGACTAGCCCCTCACGACGGCGCTCGCGAAGGAACCGTAGAGGTCCTCCAACATATCCCTCCACAAAACCCTATGCGCCGTGTAATTCCAATAGCGCCTAGCCTCCCTCTTGCTCAGCCTCACATACGTCGCGCATCTGTCGCACCCTAGCCAGACGTTGTCGTCGTCCTCGAGAAAGACCAGGCGCGAGCCGCACGCGGGGCACGTATATGTGGTCTTAAACGTAATCACGGGGTAGTGCTCTTCCGCTTAAATAGGCGCAACGGTTAAGATAGGCCTTCCCCCAACTAAATTAACTATTGCCTATTATTTGCAGGGGCCGCAACTGGCATGAAGCTAAACATCTGGGTTATTCTGCTGCGGCTGGCCCCCAAGGAGTCCGAGCGGAGGAGGCTGGCGGAGGCGCTAAAGGAGGGCGAGCTCGTGGTGGTCTAGCAGGGCGGCTCTAGGCCCTCAGCGCTTAGGCCCGCGAGCTTTAGGTCCATCGCGGCCTCCATTAAGAAACGCCTCAAGTCGGCGCACCTCTCCTCCATCTGCGGCACCGGCCCCTCCAACGCCGCGAGCTCCCGGCGCATTACCTCGGCGGCGGCCCTGGCGACTGCCCTGAGCCTTTGGTAGAAATCGCCCCCGTTTAGCTCTAGGCGTATCCCCAGCCCCTCGGCGTATTGCGCCAAGAGCTCAGGCCGCCTCACGGATTCCCACAAGAAGTCGTAGAAGCTCATATGTCGACCACGAAGTCGAGCTCCCAATAGCCCCTCTCCCTTATCGACATCATGTTGTACGTCATGGCCTTCACTATGAGCCCCTTAAATCCGTGTCTATTCACGTCGTATTTCTCGCCCCACACCTCGCCCTCAAGCCTATAGGGGCCTCCCCCCGATATCTTAAGCGAAATTCTTCTGCCCAGCGCGAACTTCTCGCCGTCGAATAAATACAAGATCTCGCTTATCCAAGCGAATAGGAGGCCTTCTAGGTCCTCGTGCTCTATCGCGACTGCCCTCCTATCCGCCGGCTTAACCCTATCCGTGTAGTACGTCAGCTCGGCGACCGCCACGGCGGCGTTTGCGAAGGCCTCCTCGAGGCTACACCCATACGCTTGTATTAATACATCCGCCGTGTGTTCGCCGTAGGCGTAGTCGGCTGGCTTGAGGCACGCCACATAATTATATAGTGGGCTTTTTAAGAGCATATGCGCATTCAAATAGCCCTGGACCTCGTCGATTTATTTAAAGCCGTGGATATGGCGCGAGACCTCTGCTCGGCCGGCGCGGATCTGATCGAGGCCGGCACGCCGCTTATAAAGGCCTTCGGCGTGGGCGCGGTTGGCTTAATAAAGGCCGCCTGCCCCAGCGCCGAGGTAGTCGCCGATATGAAGACGGCCGACGTAGGCGCCCTAGAGGCCGAGCTAGCCAAGAGGGCCGGCGCCGATTGGGGCACCGTCATGGCGGCCACAAACATGGAGACCATAGAGAGCTTCGCTAGGAGGGCTAAGGAGCTCGGCCTAAAGGTGGCCCTAGACACGATAGGGGTGCCTAATCCTAGGGAGAGGGCCCTCGAGGCTATACGCCGGGCGCCCATAGACCTAGTGGTCTTCCACTTAGGCATAGACGTGCAGAGGAGGGGGGCGACGATAGAGGGGCTTATCGAGGAGGCCGAAAAGGTGAGGGGGGAGGGCGTGGCGGTCGCTGTGGCGGGGGGCATAGGCGAAAGGGAGCTCCGCACCATCGGGGGGCGGGTAGACGTAGCCATAATTGGTCGAGCCATAACTTCGGCGCCCTCGCCGCGCGAGGCATTTATTTTGTTAAAATCTATAATTGCAAAAAAACCTTAAAACATGTGTTATTAACAACGGCATGAGAATAATCCTTGTCGCCGTCCCCGGCAGCGGAAAAACGACTATAATGAATTTTGTAAAAAAGAAATTGCCCGATGTGCAAATAGTGAATTACGGCGATGTGATGTTGGAGATAGCTAGGAAGAAGTTCGGGATAGAGAACAGGGACGAGATGAGGAAGAAGATACCGGTAGAGGAGTATAGAAAAGTCCAAGAAGAGGCCGCTGAATATATAGCGTCGTTGCCCGGCGACGTCATAGTAGATACTCACGCCTCTATCAAGATGCAGGGCGGCTACTACCCGGGCCTCCCAGATAGAATAGCCGCGAGGCTGAGGCCGGACGCAATAGTGCTCGTGGAGTACGACCCCAAGGACATTCTAGAGAGGCGCAGAGGCGACCCCACGCGGTTTAGGGATTCAGAAACGGAGGAGGAGATAGATTTGCACCAGATGGCGAATAGGTACTACGCCTTCGCGGCCGCCAACGCGGCCGAGTGCCCAGTCTATATACTGAGCTTCCGCGGAAGGCCTCAGACGAGGCCGTTCGAGCATTCGGAGATCGCCGCAGAGTTCATAGCGAACCTCATAACCTCTGCTAGGAGGACGAAATAGAAAACTTTTTTAGCCTAGCATATAAGCGGCTCAATGCCTAAGGGCCTAATATACGTCATAGACGACGTCAGAGGCGAGTACCCCGCCCTTAAATCTTACCTAAGGGCCGCCGGTTATGAGGTAGAGGTGGCGGTGGGCGCCAGGGACGTAAACGTCAATTACGACGTCGATATAAGCGCTGTGGAGGACGTCGCCGCGTTAGCCAACTCCTACGACCTCTACGCTATAGCGGGGGGATACAAGATATACTACTTCGTTACGGGGAAGAGGCCTCCCACTAAGAGGGTGGACCTAGCCATAGATACGCAGAAGCTAGAGGCCTTGACGCGCTCGTTTAAGGCGGCGGGCAAGCCCATAATTGCGCCGCTCGCGGCGCCCGCCTATTTAGCCAAGCTGGGCCTCTTGGCCAACCTCAAAGCCACGGTCTACCCCGTTACAGACCTAATACAAATATTGAGAGAGGGCGGCGCTAAGTTCACCAACAACGCCGTGGAGCGGGACGGCGGCATAATAACCGTAAAGGACGTCGCCAAGATTTCACAGAAAGATTTCCTGCAAGCTATTCGTGAAGGAGCTTGAGAGCTTTGAGGTACCCAGGTACGTAGTCTTCGGCCCAGACGCAGCCGGGAAGCTCCCCGAGGTTTTAGCCAAGATAGGCGCAAGGAAAATCGCGGTGGTCACGGGGCCGACGGCGTCGCGCCGAATCGCCGAGTCTATCGTGGATAGGTGTAGAGACGTAGACGTAGAGATGGTCGGCGAAGACTACGTGGAGACGCCAGTTAAGGGCGACGCGGTGGTGGCCATAGGGGGCGGGAGGCCCATAGATATAGCGAAGATCTTGGCCTTCTTAAACAAAAAGCCGCTTATAGTCATACCCACGTCGGCGAGCCACGACGGGATAGCCTCCCCCTATATCTCGTACGTCTTGGGCAAAAAGCTGAGCAAATACGGCAAAATAGCCGTGGCGCCTATGGCCATCTTGGCCGACACGAAAATCATAATGGGCGCGCCGCCCAGGCTCCTGAGGGCCGGCATTGGGGATCTCTTGGGCAAGAGGATCTCGGTGAGGGATTGGGCCTTGGCCAACAGAGTTAAGGGCGAGCCGTATAGCGAATACGCCGCGATTTTGGCCAAGGCCAGCTACAGCATAGCGGCCGCCAACGCCGAGAGGATCAGCGGGTTTAGGAGGGAGGAGGACGTGAGGGTGTTAGTAAAGGCGTTAATCGGCTGCGGCGTGGCCATGGGCATCGCGGGCACCTCGCGCCCTTGTAGCGGCTCCGAGCACCTCTTCGCCCACGCCGTGGAGCTCTACGCCGAGGAGAACGGGCTGAGGGAGGTGATACACGGCGAGCTCGTGGCCCTAGGCGCCGTAGTTATGTCTTATTTATACGGCATAAATTGGCGAGGGCTAAAGGCGACAATGCGCAAGGCCGGCCTGCCCACTAGGCTGAAGGAGGCCGGCATAGATAGGGATATAGCTGTCCACGCGTTGACCACGGCCCACAAGCTTAGGCCCGACAGATACACTATTTTGGGCGAGAGCGGGCTGAGCAAGGAGGCTGCTGAGAGGGCGCTGGAGGATACGGGCTTAGCGTAATCAGCTCTGCGGCTCAGCTCATCGATCGCTCCGGAAACCTCTACATCACGTAGAGCCCGAGGGCTGGGTTAATATATTATGGCGGTAGCTCGACCAGCTCCAGCCCAGCGCAACGGGCCGCCACATCTACGTCGTAGGATCTAGGGTCTAGGTAGAACACCTCCTCGCTCAGTAGCCTCTCGGCCACTATACACACCCCGTTTAAGCATCGGGACCCCGCTATTTTGCCGAGCTGAGGATCCATTAGCCACCCGGCCCCAGTTATAGGGGGAGTTACCTCCATAACCCAGTCGCCCAACGGTCGCGCCTTGAGCGGAAGCCCCAGCGATCCCCTGTCCAGCTCTTGTAGCGTATTCATAACTTTATATAATGTTATATAATTTATTTCATTTATATATATTATTTTATTTTCTTTCTTTAAAATAATATTTTTATTTACCCAATTTATGACTAAATTGCATTTGCCTATTGTCGAAATCATACGCGACAATACATTTATACTTTAAAATTGTTAATCCCATATGGTC
>JZWT01000078.1 GCA_000960885.1 Thermoproteus sp. AZ2
CTGACGGGGACCGGGAAAGTGGACAAAAAGGTGCTCAGGGAGAGGCTCAAAGACGCGCTAAGCAAGGCGCCTTAGGCGACGGCGTGATTATAGTAGCACAGAAAGCTTATGGACTAAAATTAATTTCGTTTCTTTATTAAACATAGATTAGGATTATATGCACTTTATTTGATATTATAATTTTAATAGCCCTATTTCTCTATCCAATAAATTTTATATATCCACTCGCTGTAGGCTTAGTATGCATGGAGGTGACGCCGCGTCTCTAGCTGAATTCTTCAACCAGCTGAGGCTCTTATTGCCGACAATAGCCGCGTTGAGCAACGGCTTTGGAGGCGACGAGGGCGCGGAGCTCGATAAAGTGGCGAGCTCCTGCCCCATATATGCGAAGATTCGGTGGCTGTTGGTGGAGTCCCGCGGCGCTCTCGTGAGGTCTAAGATTTTGTTATTGCTCCGCGAGAGGCCCACAAACATAAACAGAATAGCGAAGGAGCTGGGCATAGACTACAAGACCGCGAAGCACCACTTGGGGCTCCTCGAGAAGAACGGGCTCGTGAAGAGGCTGGGCGTCGGATACGGCGATGTGTACTACATAGAGGACAACGCCTATAAGCATTGGGATGAGCTCCGCAAGTTAATTGAGGAGAGCTTGAGGCGGTACGGCGACGGGGCTACGCCTTAACTACATCGAATTGGAACCCGCCTATATTGAGGCGTCCGTCGTTGATGAGCTTAAGCTTGACGAAATCCAGCTCCTCCTTAAGCCTTTTGCTCACGACGTATTCCACGCCGACGTCTACGCATTCGCCCGGGCCAAGGTCGAAGGGCTCCCCCTCAGGCTTCGCGTTGCTCGCAGATGCGCCGTTGCTGAGGACTAGCGCTATGTACTCTACGTAGCCCTCGAGGCCCGTCTTAGTGAAGGGGCCCGCGTATCGTAGCTTGGCCCTCACCGCCTCGCCCGAGCTATTGCAGAGCTTAGCCGATCGCGGATATGAGGCCCTCCCCTCAACGTCCCTTGTGACGTAGATCAAGAAGCGGCGTATTACTTCGCCCATCCCCTGCCTATATATGCTAGGGCGTTGGCGGCGGCGATTACTGAGGCGAATATCACCACCACGGCGTGTTGCGCGAACGCAGTCGTGAGATATATCAGCGTCGCCGCGGCCATTGCGTAATGGAGCGGGGATCTGGCCAAGACGCCGTAGGCGGCGAGGGCTATAATGGCGTAGATGTATAGGCCCATAAACGCCGCCGCGGCCGGCATAGAGACCGGCGGGGCGAGCACTCCTAGGCCCATGGCGAAGACCATAGACATTATGTGCGCCATGAAGCTGTTGTAGAGAGTGAGCTGGTACAGCGGATAGGCGGTCGCGAAGCCTATTACGGCAGCCGCGGCGTATGCGGCCGCCGTCTTCTTGTTGAACCCCCTAGTCAGCAGATAAATCGAGTAGCCCGCCGTAGTTATCCCGCCTAGGCCCGCCAAGAGGAGCATCGGGTAGACGAAGAAGGGGCTTAAGCCGCCGAGAGGTAGCCCGAAGTACTCAGTGGCCACGTCGGCCACGTAGAGCGTCAACGAGGCCATTTGGAGGGCGACCAACGGGGCTAGGGGGGCGGAGGACGCCTTGAGCTCGTACACCATAATGATGAGGGAGAGGGCCGTGAAGGCGGCGAGGGTTAAGCTGGCGAGGGCCCAGAAGGGCGTCGAGCTGTAGATGGGGTATAAGTAGCCGAGGGCTGTGCCTCCCCAGAGCATGGCCGTCACAAACGCCAGATATGCGGTGCGCAGAGGTATATCCGTCATATATAACAGGAAAGGCACCACTACCTCTAGGCCGAAGACGGCGAAGGTCCCCACGAGCTCTAGGTCTACCATATTTATGCCCGTGCTGGGCATAAAGGGGGCTACGTAGAAGAGGAACTCCCTAAATATGAATTGGAGGAGGAAGAAGATCGAGAAGAGCGCCAAGAGCAGTTTGTACTCCAGCGGCGGAAAAAAAGAGGAGGGCTTGGGGGAATCCACGGCCCGCCGCGCTACTTCCCCCTGCGGCGTATAGAGTAGTACACCAGGCCTATGGCGATTATGGCGATCACCACGCCTATGATCGCCACGGCGACAACGGCGCTGGGCAACGCGGAGGGCGCGGTGGTGCTAGTGGTCGTAGCCGTAGTAGCCGACGTTGCTGTCACAGTGGTCGTTGTAGTGGTCGTCGTGGTCGTAGTCGGCGGCGGCGAGAGGGATATTGTTAAGGGTATGAAGCTGGGCGATATGGATTTATCCCAAGAGGTCTCGCCGGCCTTGCCTATCCACACGGCGAAGGCCACGTCGTATGTGTTGCCGGGCACTAGGTTTACTGTGTCTGGCATCGGGGCCTGCAGAGGCCTGACGAACTCGACTATCCAGTAGCCGTCTTTGTAGACGGCGCCTGTGTAGCCGGAGAAGTAGCCCGGTTCGGGGCCTGTGGCGTTGGGGTACCAAATGCCGTTGTCGCCCACGTCGTATAGCCCGGTCTGATTTGCGAATAGGTTTACGAAGAAGCCGTGCGGGCTGGCGGCGAATTGCTCAGCCGCAGTCGGGTCGATGCCGTTCTCTATATCCCAGGTGGCGTTGGCTAAGTAGTTGAAGTTGTCGCCTTGCGGATCCGTCGCGCCGCTTATCCACTCCCATATGTTGGCGGCGCCGGAGCTCAACGAGCCGCCGGTGTAGGGCTCGACGTTAGAGCCTATAGTAGAATTCATAATTTGGCCCAGCTCCCCGCCGACGGCGAAGTTGGGGTGGCCGCCGCCTATGTTCATACAATCGCTGGGGCTCTGTTGTGAGCCCATATACCACATTATGGCTGCTCTATCGGGGTAGTAGTGGCCGCTCGTCAAGTTGACGTAGTAGCCGTAGAAGTAGACGCCGTATTGAGGCGCTAGGTAGGCCAAGACGTACTCCATGGGCCTCGGCGAGCCCTTAATGACCGCGTAGCTCGAATTCAGCACGAAGTAGCTCTTATGGAACGTGCTTGTCATAATTTTGAGGAACGTCATGTTCAAAGGCCCCTTCGGGTTGTAAACTAAGACCCAGTGGCCGGGCCCGGCGATAGCGGCCGGCCCAGCGTAGCTGGGCCCGTAGGGGTCGGGCCACTCCATCAGTATAAATATGTCTGTGCCGTTCCAAGCCGCTTTAACTAATACATACGGCACAAGGCCGGATGTGGGCACGTTGTAAGATATAGGGATCATTTGTTGAGCGAGATTGGGCACTAGGGATATGTTGTAGGCCGGTATATTCTGCCAAAAGCTCTCCGTGCCGGGCGCGGCTAGGTTGGCGCTCCCGACCACCTTATAGGCCACAATGCCCGAGGAGGCTTGCGCCAGGGGCATAGGGATAAACAACGCCGCGATGCCGACCACCACGGCGAGCGCCGCGGCCGCAATAGCTATCCTAATTTTTGTGCCCCACGTCATATGGCTATGAATAATTATGTTTTTAAAGATTATTCCCTATATATTGGTTTAATTATGAATTAAATTGGAAATAAATTGGAATTAAATTGGAGAGAAAAACTTATAAAGATTTTAAGCCCCCATTTCCATGTCGGCGGACGTATCGGCGGCTGGGCCTACTATGGGTAGAAGAGACTTCTTAAAAGCATTAGTGTTTATATCGGGCGCCGTCGTGGTGGCGGGCATGTTGCGGGGGCTGGACTTCCTCATGCCCCCCGAAATAGGCGTCACGGCCTTCCCCAGGCTCCTCCTCGTCGACGAGAACGGCAACCCCATAAAGGCCAGCGAGCTCCCCGTCAACGCCGACCCTAAAATAGCTATATTCCCCTATCCCTTAAACAACGAGCCCAGCTTCTTGTTCAACTTGGGCGATTCCTCGGGGAAGCCCGTCAAAATACCGCCCACCACAGTCGTAGTCCCCCAGACCGGCGCCACCTACGAGGCGCCAGGCGGTGTGGGCCCGTACGGCTCCATTGTGGCCTTCAGCGCGATTTGTCAACACCTCGGCTGTCAATTCCCAGAGCTCACCTTCTATCCGCCGGGCCATAAGGCGATAACAGCCAAGGGCTTTCTCGACAGAGTGATAAATTGTAGTTGCCACGGCTCCACCTACGACCCATATAAGGGAGGCGCTGTGGTGACCGGGCCTACCGAGAGGCCGTTGCCCTCCGTCGTGTTGGAGTGGGACCCCAACACGGATTACCTATACGCCGTGAAGATGGTGGGCCCCGTCATCTACGGTCACCCGGGCTACACCACGCCTACGCCTAAGGTCTTGGCGAACCCGCTGGGCGATCTACAGGGCGGCTCGCCGATAAAGGGCAAGACCACCGCCGTCACATTCCACACAAACCCCGCCGCCACTGGATAGGCCATGAGCAAGAGGAGCATCACGGACTGGTTCGCGGAGGTCTTCCACCTAAAGGATACGCCGTTCATGGGCGTGCCGGACTATATGTTCAGCGTAGAGCACTGGCTCGGCGGCATAGCGGCGAGCGCCCTCGCGTGGCAGATCTTGACGGGCCTCCTCCTGCTGTTCTACTACGAGCCCAGCGACGCCTATACGTCGACCATGGGGATCATCAACACGGTGCCCTTCGGGTCCATTATACTCTCGAGCCACCTATACGGCGCGTACGTCATGATAATAGCCGTCTATTTACACGGCCTCTACATAATGTTCAACGGCGGGTATAAAAAGCCGAGGGGCCTCCAGTGGGTCCTCGGCGTTTTGCTGTTCGCGTTGACGCTCGGCGTGGCCTTCATAGGCTACTCGCTGACCGGCGACGTCTTGGCGACAGACGCGGTCGACGTGGGCAAGGGCATACTCACCTCGCTGGGGCTACAGTCGTTGATACCGGTGCTCTTCGGCAACGGGACCCAGCTCGACTTATTCTCGAGGCTCCTCGCCTGGCACATAACGATAGCCGCCGCCATAATCTTGTTTTTCCTGATCCACTTCTACCTAGCGGAACAAAACGGGCTGATGCCGAGGGGCAGAGACGTCGGCTATAAGGCGCCCGCCGTGATAAACAAGGCGGACCCCTCGCTTAAGCCTTGGTGGCCTAGGAACTTCGTGTATATGGTGGGCCTCGCGTTTATGGTGTGGGGGATAATAGTCCTCGCGCCCTCAATACTGGCGCTCCCCAGCGTCTACCACAACATACCCATATTATTCTCGCCGTACCCAGGCCCCTCGCCCACGAGCCCCCAGGCGGCCTCGGTGCCTGCCTACCCGCCCTGGTTCTTCCTATTCATGTACAAGATGGCCGATATGCCCTTCGGCCTCTCCAAGGATGTGATAATAGGCATGATACTGCCCCTAGTAATACTTCTGCTGATACCGGCCTTCGACAGATCGGAACATCTACACCCAATGGATAGGCCCGGGATAACCGCGCTGGGCCTCATAGGCCTCACTTGGCTAATAGAGCTGAGCGTCTGGAGCGTCCTACAGCCCGGCGTCCCCGTCAGCCCTTCTTGGGCCGCCGTTGTGATGTTGCCTCCGTTGCTGATAATAGCTGTCGGGGTCTACGCCATACATAGATTCGTCTGGCCTAAGGCAAGGGACAAGGCGCTTAACGGCAACGCCAAAGCCGGCGAGGGGAAGAAGGAGTGGGCCCTCAGTAAATCCGCCGCGTCGGCCCTAGGCTACATCGCCGGGATATGGGCCATAATAGACATAGCCCTCTCCCTAGCCTTAAACCCGCTGGCCGCCGGGCCCTACATAGGCCTCTTGTGGGGATCGGCGCTGTTGTCGCTGTCAGCGGCAGTGTTCAGCTACTTCTACGCCTCCTACCTATAACCCCCTATTTTCCCCGCCTAGGGTCTATACCTAGATGCGCATTTAACCCTGGCGGCTTTTACTAATTGTATAAACTCCCTCCTTCTCCCCTCATCGGCTAAAATAGGCATGAGGGGGACCAACAACGCCGAGTCCATGGACTCCACGCCCCTCCTAGCCCATTCGGCCAACTGCCTCCTCGCGAATTTGCCCATCCTAAGCCCCCTTATTAAGGCCTTGGCGTCGCCGAAGAGGTTCTTCCTATCCACTAGGCGCACTAGCCCGTATCTGGCCGCGTCCTCCGCGCTGAGGGGCGAGCCCGTCAAGAGCTCCACCGCCACGTGTCTGGGGAGTCTCCAGAGCACCGCCTCCGCCGCGGCCAGCAGAGGCAAGTCGGCCGAGCCCTCGGGGTGACAGAGATAGACGTCGGGCGGCGCTATGGCGAAATCGCTGAGGAGGGCGAGCGCTAGGCCCAGGCCGGCGGCCGAGCCGTTGAGGACCGCCACCACGGGCTTCTCGGAGACCAGCAACACCGAGAACAAGGCCTTGGCGGCCGCGAGGACCTCGGCCACAGAGGCGTAGGAGTAGTCCAGAGACTCCCAGGGGATACCGGCCGAGAAGAATTGATACCCCGTCGCCGTTAGGGCTATCCAGCTCACGCCGTCGTCGTTGTTGGCCGCGCTTATGGCCGCCGCCATTTGGGCTAGGACATCCCTATCCAAGAAGTTCTCAGCGCCGTTGTTTATGGCCACTACGCCTACCCCGTCCTCGTTCCAGAACATGACCTTGTTAACGGACACGGCGGTTAGATACGTCCTCAATATATTAGTTAGGGCGCGCATCGCCAAGCCGCCGAGCGGCGCGCCCCGATCGTCAAGCTTGGCGGGCTCGGCCCGCCGGCCCCGCGCACAGCACCGGCCCCTTCGCCGCACGCGAAGGCCCGCTAGCTGGCCCTCAAGGACAGCGCAATCTCCACCTCAGCCTCGCCCGAGCCCTCCAGCGCGCACCGGCCGCTCAAGTAGACCGAGTAGCTCCCCCGGCTCAATTAGCATAGGCGCGTCCCAGCCGGGGATTAAGACCATGGCCCTAAGGCAACTGCCCCTCGTCCACGGCGCAAGGCATGGCCACCTCGTAGGTCCTCGGCCCGACGAGCCGCGCCCTTAGACTCCCTACGATGACTAAATCGCCGTTCACATCGGCCTTAGTAGACGAGGGCGCTAACTGTATTTAGGCGGGTCCTACGCGCCTCCAGCTCGCCGGCCAGCACATCGCCGCCGCACACAGCGTCTAGATCGGCTGAAAACTCGCCGGGCTTCGTCGAGACGGCGCCCGCCTCGGCGAAGGGCTTCACGACAGCTAAGCCCTTGATTTTGCCCCCTCGGGCCGCGTAGCCGTAAGGGCTGAGATGGCCGACGTTGGCAGAGTCGCTGAAGGTAAGCCCCAACGCACAGGAACCCCAGCTCCATATTTAAGAGTGGCGCGCTAAAGGCCTCTAAGAGTCAAGGCAATAG
>JZWT01000079.1 GCA_000960885.1 Thermoproteus sp. AZ2
GTAGGCCCAGCCTACAGAGACTTAAAACTCTAGCGCTAAGCAAGGTTTATATATATTTTCAGATAGCCCCCCGTGAGCCTTATCACAATTGACGACTTCAAGAGGCTGGACCTGCGCGTGGGCAAAGTCCTCGAGGCCTCCCGCATCGAGGGCTCTAAGAAGCTGATTAGGCTGATCGTGGACTTGGGCTCTGAGAAGAGACAAATAGTCGCCGGCCTTGCGGAATATTATAAGCCGGAGGACCTAGTGGGGAAATACGTAGTGGTCGTGGCGAATCTACAGCCGCGCCGCCTTATGGGCTACGAGAGCCAGGGCATGTTGTTGGCCACGTGTGAAAAGCCCGTGTTGTTGACCATAATGAGCCCGGGCGACGAACATGTTGGGGAGCATGTCTGTTGACCTCCCGCGCCACATAGCAGTTATACCCGACGGCAATAGGAGATACGCCAGGAAATACGGCTTGTCCTTTCATCAAGCGTATAAACACGGCGTAGAGAAAGTGAGGAAGTTCGCCAGCTGGGTCCTGGAGTATAGGGAGATAAAGCACATAACGTTCTTCGCGCTCTCCACCGAGAATTTGAGGAGGAATAGAGCTGAGCTGGAGCTCCTCTTCAAGGTGTTCAAGGAGGAGATAAGGAAGGCTAAGGAGGACCCCCTCATCCATGAGAATAGGGTGCGGGTTAGATTCATCGGCGATAGGTCCCTGCTCCCGCAAGACCTCGTACGCGCCATGGAGGAGCTGGAGGCCGCCACCTCCAGCTATGGGGATTACGACCTCACGCTGGCCCTAGGCTACGGCGGGAGAAACGAGATCGTTAGATGCATAAGGAGGCTTTTATCGGGCGAGGTTAAGCTGGCCGAGATAAACGAATCGGCGTTGTTCCAATGCCTAGACACGAGCTACCTCCAATACCCAGAGCCCGACATACTCATAAGGACCGGCGGGGAGAAGAGGCTCAGCAACTTCTTGCTTTATCAGACTGCCTACTCAGAGCTGTTCTTCCTCGACAAATACTGGCCTGAGATCGAGCGGGAGGACCTTCGAGAGGTGTTGGAGGAGTACGCGAGGAGGCAGAGGCGCTTCGGGCGTTGATTGACCGTTTAGGGCTATTAGGAGTATTCCTAGCGGCCTTCGTATCACATGCAGTGCCCTTTATCCCCCTCCCGGGCTATATAGCTACGGCGGCTTATGCCGCTAACGCCAAGGGTCTCCTCGATGTAGCCATGGCCGCGGCCGTCACGGCGCTGGGCGCTGCGTTGGGCAAAGTAGTTGTTTTCCTCTACGGCTACGGCGCTGGGAAAATCATAGCTGGCGAGGAGTTAAAATATGCCAAGCAGTTTTTCGATAGGATTTCTAAGCGGGGCGTGGACCTCGCGGTCTTTATATTCGCCGCGTCCCCTCTACGACGTGCTCTACATCCCTCTAGGGGCCTCGGGCTACAGCATAAAGAGGTTCTTCTTCGCCGTATTAGCCGGCAAGGCCGTCCTAGCATCTATTATGGCTCTATCCTCAGAGGCGGAGGGCTTATCGAAGCGGTCGCCGGCTCCGCGCAATTGGGCGTAATAGTTGTGGCGATCGCGACGTTGGCCTTAACCGCGATGGCGTTGCGCGTTAAGCGGTCTAAGGTGCTCGCGGCAAAGTTGGCGGAATAGCCGCGGCGATTAAGGCGGCGCTATCGTCTATATTTGGAAGAAATTAAATAGTGCTGTTTTCTATGGCGCGTGGCTAAATACGTCATCGGGTCGGCTTGGCCCTACGTCCAGTCGGTGCCCCACTTGGGCAACATGATAGGCTCGGTCCTCTCGGCAGACGTCTACGCGCGCTATCTGCGCTCCAAGGGCCACGACGTCGTCTTCGTCAGCGGCTCCGACATGCACGGGACTCCTATAGAGGTGGAGGCCTTAGCCCTCGGCGTGGATCCGGCCGACTACGCGCGTAGGATGCACGAGATAGTCTCGGAGCTTTTCAAGCGCTGGAATATCTCCTTCGATTTATATACTAATACTCATAGTGATACTCATATAAAGTTTACACAAGAATTCTTTATGAAAATATATGAAAATAAATACATATTTACTAGAGAAGACGAAATGCCCTATTGCCCCCGCGATAAGATCTTCCTCCCCGACCGCTTCATAATAGGCGTATGCCCCTACTGCGGCTACGAGAGAGCGCGCGGCGACCAATGCGAGAGGTGCGGCAGGCTCCTAGAGCCTAGGCTTTTGAAGAGCCCTAGATGCGCCATATGCGGGGCTACGCCCGAGTGGCGCAAGACGACGCACTGGTATCTAGATCTGAGGAAGCTCGAGGAGCCCGTGAGGAAATACGTCGAGAGCAATAAGTATTTGCCGCAGAACGCGAGGGAGATGTCGCTGGGGATTTTAAGGGAGGGCCTCAGGCCTAGGGCCGTCACTAGGGATAATAAGTGGGGGATACCGGCCCCCTTCCCAGGCGCAGAGGGGAAGACCATATACGTCTGGTTCGAGGCTGTGCTGGGCTACATCTCGGCGGTGAAGGAGTACTACGAGAGGAGGGGCCAGCCGGAGAAATGGAAGGAGTATTGGCTAGACCCCGAGACGAAGGTGGTGTTCTTCGTCGGGAAGGACAACATACCTTTCCACGTCATAATATTGCCCGCCCTCATCTTGGCCAACGGCGGCGGCTACACCATGCCGACCACCACGGCGTCCACGGAGTACCTAAACTACGAAGGCGATAAATTCTCCAAGAGCCGCAGATGGGGCATTTGGATTGACGAGGCGTTGAGGCTGCTCCCCGTCGATTACTGGCGCTTCTTGTTGGTCTATATGAGACCTGAGAATAGAGACGTGGACTTCACGTGGGCCGCGGCACTCGACGTAATAAATAAGGTGTTGAACGACGACGTCGGGAACTTCTTCCATAGAGTCCTCTCCTTTATTAAGTCTAGGGCTGGCGGCGCGGTCCCGAGGCCGGGGCCCCAAGCCTCCGAGGACGAGGCCTTCATCAAGAGGGTCCTCTCGCTGGTGGAAAGCGCCGAGGCCCACTACGAGGCCGTCGAGCTGAGGGAGGCGTTGATGGACGGCGTAGAGATAACGAGGGAGGGCAACCGCTACTTAAACGCGCGCGCTCCTTGGCAGTTAGTTAAGGAGAGGCCCGAGGAGGCGGGGACCGTGCTCTACAATGCCTATTGGGCCGTTAAGGCGGCCGCCGTGGTGCTATACCCGGTCATGCCCAGCTCTATAGAGGAGCTCTGGCGCATGATGGGCCTAGGAGGCCCGATAACTTGGCAAGAGGCTAGGAGGGCGCCCGAGCCCGGTGCCCAGCTGGGCGACGTGAGGCCCCTGTTCAAGAAGGTGAGCCAAGAGGAGTATAAGGCCATGATGCAGGAGCTGGAGAAGATGAGGAACGAGCGCTGGAGCAAGAAATACCCCTGGGAGCAAGTAGTCCTATAGCCCCTCGCGGTAGAGATAGACGGAGGTCGCCCTCCCCACCACTACGTCTAGGAAGACGCCCATCCCTACGCCGTCGCCGTAGCGCCCCACGACCACCTCCCTATAGTCTTGCGCCCTCCCCACGACCAGGCCGTGGTCCACCTCGTCTACGAGAACCCTCACCCTCTTGCCGACAAGCCTCGAGTTGCGCCTCAGCGCCAGCTCCAACGCCAGCTCGGAGGCCTTCTTGCTCCTCTCCTTCTTCACGGCGTCCGGCACCTGGCCCGGCATTACGGAGGCCTCGGTGAAGGGCCTTCTGCTGTACCTAGCAACGTGCACCTTGTCGAACTCGAGCTCCTCCATGAGCTTAAGCGTCGCCTCGAAGTCCTCCTCCGATTCGCCGGGGAATCCGACTATTACGTCCGTGGCTATGAAGACCTCGTCGTTTAAAGCCCTCTTGATCTTGCGCACCAGCTCCTTGTATTCGTCGACGGTGTACTTCCTCGCCATAGCCCTCAACACCCTGTCGCTGCCTGACTGGACTGGGAGGTGGAAGTAGCGGTAGACCCTCTCGTCCCTCTTCACTATGTCCAATATCTGGTCGGCGAATTTGCTGAAGACCCAGGGCTCAGACATGCCTATCCTGACCCTGTACTCGCCCTCTATCCTCAGAACCTCCTCGAGCAAGTCGGGGAGGGTCCAGCCCTTCCTCCAGCCTGCGTCGTAGCCGTAGGTTATCACGTCTTGGCCCGTGAGGTATATCTCCTTGGCGCCCCGCCTCAAGGCCTTTTTAACGCTCTCCACAACTAGCCCCGGGTCGGCGCTTTTGACGTAGCCGGCGCCGCCCCTAGTGTACTTAGTTATGCAGAAGGTGCAGTTCCCTAGGCACCCCACTTGTAGGGGGACTGTGTAGATTAGGCCCTCGGGCTCCGGCATAGCCAGCATAGCCCTATCGGCCCCGCCCTCGACGTGTTGCGGATATATCAGCTCGGCCCCTGGCGCCATCTGCCTTATGGTGTAGGGGCGCGCCTTCGCCAAACAGCCCGCCACGACGAGCCTCTTCCCGTATTTGGCGAGCTCCCCAATCCTCTTGAGCTGCCTCACCTCGCCGTCCTCCCTAACCGCGCACGTGTAGATCAAAATGGCGTCGGCCTCCTCGGGGCTCTGCGCTAAGACGCCGCACAGTCTCTTGGCTAAGATCTGGGCATCTGCCTTGGCCAGCCAACAGCCGTAGGTCTCAACGTATAGGCGCACGGAGATCGCCGGAGAGGGAGATATAAGCTTAAGCCGCTATATAGAGGCGTGCTGGGGGCAGGGCTTGAACTTCACCAGCTTATAAGATATCGAGCCGTCGTCGAAGTTGCGGACCTCGTCTAGCTCCATCACGCAGCCGCAAGCCGGCTTTATGTAGATCCTCCTGAGGCTCGTGCGGGCGTCGCCGCCTAGGGCTCTGACCTTAACCTCGCCCGAGTCCAACTCGAAGAAGACGAGGTCGCCCTTGGGGATTATGCGCCCCCACGCGCCCAGCCTCGCCTTTATCGCATCGTCTAATCCTCCCTCGAATATAAAGTTCCTCGACTTAATAATGCGTTGCATACATGTTATGGAACATATATTAAAATTATTTTGCCAAAGCACTAAATAATAGCTCTATGGCCTCCAATGCCCTCTCCACGTCCCGCGGCCTCAGCGATTGCCCTAAGGCCTCGGGGCTGGGGTGGACGTAAGCCGCTATGGCTAAATACGCGCGGAGGACCTTGGCCTTATACGGGCCGGGGAGCCCGCTCCTCTCTAGCATAGACATATTGAAAGAGGCGGCGCGTCTCGCCCTCCTCCTCAGAACCCTCTCCCTCTCCTCGGGCTTAAACCGCCTCAGATACAACAGCTGTATGCCCGACTCTATTAGGAGCTTTAGGCAACAAGCGGCCTTAAGCCAATCGGAGCCCTCGCAGCCCTCGAGCAACTTGAGCAGAAAGCCCTTCACCTGCCCCTCGTAGGGCCAGTCCTCCCGGATGGAGGACACCAGCTCTTTCACACGCCCCAGCTCCACGCTTGGCGTAGGGAATATTTTTATAGAGTTTTCGATATCAAAGGCCATGAAGATAGCGATATCGACGACTAACGGGCTGGTGGACGGCCCCGGCGAGGGCGAAGAACTCGCGATCTATGAGGTTGATGGGGGTAGGTACAAGCTCGTCGAGAGAATTAAAAACCCGGCTCTAAGCGCCAGGGCCGCGAGGGGCTTGGCCGCGTTGGCCGAGCTGAGGAGGCGGGGGGTCGGCGCCGTGATAATCTCTGAGATAGGCTCCAGGGGCTTTGACGTGGCTAAGCAGTGGGGCATGAAGATATATATCGCAGAGGGCAGCGCCGAGGAGGCCCTCGAGAAATTCATAAGAGGGGAGCTAAAAGAGGCCGAGGGCCCCACACATATGCACCACGGCGGCCACGGGCATTGGCACTACGGCGGGGTCTCGGAGGAGGAGCTGGAGCTTATCTCTAAGTATTTGCCGCCGGGGGGCGTCGCGGCCGATCTAGGCTGTGGCCCCGGCCGCCTCTGCGGGCCCCTCGGCGAAATCGCCTCTAAGGTCTACTGTGTCGACATAGACGCAGATGCCCTTCGCTATGTGGCTGAACAGGGGCTGGGCAACGCGGTGTTGTTAAATGAGGATTTGACCCGCACGACGATCCCGGCCGGGGAGGTGGACCTAGTGGTTATGTCCAACGTGTTCCACGACGTAGTAGATAAGGAGGCCGCCGTCGAGGAGATTAAGAGGGTCTTGAGGCCGGGGGGATACGTATTGATCATTGAGCATAAGCCCGGCACTCCCTTCGGCCCTCCCAGCTTCGTTAAGACGAAGCCGGATGAGGTGAGGAGGTTCTTCAATCGATTTAAAGAGGTAGAATACAGAGATTTAGGGCATCAATACGCTATAGTATTTAGAAAAAATTAAAAATTATTGAGAAGTTTGTTTCGGTTTTATTATATATATTTTGCTACCCACAATAGTGTTGTTAGGTATCAACGCTATTTGGTCCCCCTTATCCATTATGGTAAACAGAGTGGTGATGTCCGTGATAGGTCCTTGGTCGCCGCCTATATTGACGACGTCGCCGTGCTTAAAGGGCCGCGCCAACAAGATGTAGAGCCCAGCTATCGCTTGGCCCAACACTTGTTGCGTCGCGAAGCCTATGACTAACGCCAAGAAGCCGCCGAGCGCTACTCCAGCCGCGCCGCCGGCAACGCCGCCGGCTATAGCGGCGACCATGGCGCCGAGCCCGATAAGCCTCGTCATGCTCCTAATGGCGGCTGCGGTGGAGTGGGCATAGCGCATCCTCAAGCTCCAATACATCACGTTGGCGAAGGCGTTAACTATCTCGTATCCGAAGGCGAGCGCCAACAAGATATTTATATAGGGCACGTAGGGCGTCAGGGGGCCCGACGGCGATGTTTGCGCGGCCGAGGCAGATGTCGCGGAGGACGAGGCCTGCGCTGAGGGGAGCGGGAGACGTATTTGGGCCAACGCCGCGTTTAGGTAAGGTATCAAGAAGCCGTTGATAATTGCGGCCACCACCACGTATACGACTATCCACACGACGAGCTTAGTGACCGCGCGCCCGAACTCCCTCGCAGCAGTGGCGCTATCTATCTTTTCGGCGGTTGCCATGTTGAGTTGCGGATAATTGCTTAAAAACCTTCCGTAGCGGCGTTAATACCCTATTTTATTTAGAAAAGATAACAATATCTCTAAAAATTCAGAAGGCTTGTCTAGATAGGCCGGAT
>JZWT01000008.1 GCA_000960885.1 Thermoproteus sp. AZ2
AATAGTGGCGCCCCGCCGCTCATATAACGGCCTTTAGGGCAGACGCGATGGCTATCGATATGAAGAGCGCGGCGAGCGCGACGTAGATCGCTCTTGTGTTGAGCTTGCGCGCCAATCTAGCGAAGAAGTAGCCGCTTACCAGCGCTACTAACCCCATGGGCACCGCTGTAGAGCTCACGTAGCCGAGGTAGGCATATGCAAGCGCTCCGCCCAACGCCGAGATAAACATGGCCATCGTGGCGGTGCCCACGGCCTTTTTTATAGGCATATCTGTGGTCGCAGTTAACACTGCCGTGAACATCAAGCCGCCGCTGGTGCCTAGGATGCTCGTGAGTATTCCTATGCCCCCGCTGGCGGCTAAGGCCAGCGCGCGGGGGTGGGGAAGTCTCCTCATCATCGATCTAACGAGCGGCATAAGGCCTACGTCGGAGCCCCTCTTGGCGTTTATTATCGATGTGTAGGCGAAATAGGCCGAGGAGGCCGCGAAGGCCAGCTGTAGGGGCGCCCCAGGTAGCCTAACGGCTATATGTGAGCCGAGGAGGGCCCCTGCGACGGCCGCGGCGCCCATTATGGCGGCAGCCCCCATATCTACATAGCCCGCCCTGAGATAGACGGCCACCGCCAACGACGTGGCCAAGACGTCTACGGCCAGACTGGCCGCAACGGCTCTCTGGAAGCTAAAGCCCATATAGGTCAACGCGGGGACTACTACGGCTACCCCGCTGGACCCGGTCAAGCCTACGAGCGCGCCGGCCGCGAGGCCCAGGAGGGCTATAGCCCACAGCTCCATAAAATAAAATGGGCACTTTTTTACGTGAAGAAATGTGTTGTGGCTACGGGAGTCTTGATAGAGGGCGGCCGCGTGCTCATGGTGCCGCACGAAAAACTCGGCGTATATCTGCCGCCGGGAGGACACGTAGAGCCTAATGAGACCCCCAGCGAGGCGGTGGTGAGGGAGTTCCGCGAGGAGACCGGGCTTTTGGTAAGGCCCGTTGGGCCTAGGCTAGGCATATCGAGCGGCGACGTCGAGGAGGAGCCCCTGCCCGTGGCCATACTCCTAGAGACGGTCCGCTACCCAGATGAAGTCCATATACACTACGACCTAGTGTTCTTAGTCGAGAGAGTCGGCGGCTCCCAAAACGCGGGGAGTGGTTCGACGTAAGCTCTATAGATTCCGTGAAGACCTACGACAATGTAAAGTCGATCATCAAGGCGATAGTATATAATATGAGGAGGTGAAGAGGCTATGTCCTTGCTCGCGTTAGTCGCGCAAACTATCATGATAACGCCGTCCGGCGCGCTTTCGCCCGGCCCGTTGACCACCGCGGCTGCGGCCGCCGGCGCGTCTAGCTCAGGTCTGCCGCGCGGCGCCTCGGCGGGGCTTAGGGTGGCCGCGGGACATATGGCCTTCGAGCTGCCGTACGTCTTAGCCCTAGGCTATATATCGGCTCTTCTAGGCGCGTTTGAGCGACCGCTAGCCGTCGTCACTCTGGCCTCCGCGGCCTTCTTCGCCTACCTAATAGCGCGGGACGGGGTTAGGGCTATGAGGGGGCGCCTGGAGATCGGCAAAAGCTCGGGCAAATCGGCCTTCGCGTCCGGCGTCGTCTTCACTGGCGCCAACCCCTATTTTCTGCTCTGGTGGGCCACGGTGGGCCTGCCCCTAGTGTCGCAGGCCTTCAGCCTAGGACCCACGGGCATCGCCGTGATGTACGCCTCGCATGTGTGGATGGACTACGCCTGGCTCGCCCTAATCGCGGCCATAGGCGGCGGCGCGTCCAAAGTCGTGGGGGCGAGGGGCTATGGGCTGTTGCTCCTCGCGTTAGCGGCGCTCTTATTGCTATTCGGCGCCAACACCTTCGCCTCGGCCTTCTTCGGCATCTCTATTATATGATATCCCTAAGGCCGATAGGCTACGTCGAGGCGGGCCTGCCGCCTGGAGCTAATAGAAAGACTTTTACGTCTATAGTGAGAGTTCTCGATGAGTATTCAGAGGGCTTAATGGGGCTGGAGGAGTACAGCCACGTCTTCGTGATATGGTATATGGATAGGGTCAACGAGGTGAGGCTTAGGCTGAGGCCTCGGAATAGGCCGGACATGCCCGAGGTCGGCATTTTCGCCACTAGGTTCCCGCCGCGGCCGAACCCCATCGGCTTAACAGTCGCTGAGCTAATCGCCGTGAAGCCGCCTAGGATTTTTGTCAAAAACCTCGACGCTTGGACCGGCAGCCCCGTCCTCGACATAAAGCCCTACGACCACCTCGACGTAGTCGAGAGGCCTAGGGTGCCGGAGTGGCTCGTTAAGTTCTTAAAGTCTCGCGAGGCGTGAGCCATGCCCTGCATATTCGTCTCGAGGGACCAATTCCCGTCGGTCCTCTACGAGAAGCTGAGGCAGGTGGGCGAGCTTAGGGTATACCCCTACGGCAAGCCGGCTTGGCTCACCGCGGGGATCCCCAAGGATGAGCTGAAGAGGGCGGCCGAGGAGTGCGACGCCATGGTCGTGTATATCGGCGATAGGGTCGACGCCGAGGTTCTCTCCAACGCGCGCGTCAAAATAATCTCCACAGTCAGCGTCGGCTACGACCACATAGACGTGGCCGAGGCGAGGCGGAGGGGGATAGTGGTAACTAACACCCCAGAGGTCCTCGTCGACGCGACCGCCGATTTGGCCGTGGGGATCCTCTTGGCTTTGGTTAGGCGGATCGTCGAGGGCGACCGCTTGGTTAGGGAGGGGAAGGCCTACGACATCTGGGGCGCCTTGATGGGCTCAGACCTCAGGGGGAAGCGCGCGGGGATTGTGGGCTTGGGGAATCTGGGCACCGCCATCGCCAAGCGCCTCTTGGCCTTCGGAGCCGAGGTCGTGTACTGGTCTAGGAATAGGAAGCCGCAGGTCGAGTTCGCGCTGGGGATAAAATACGTGGATTTAGACGAGCTCTTGGCCACGAGCGACTTCGTCATATTGGCGGTCTCCCTAGCCCCCGAGACGCGGCACTTGATGAATTGGGAGCGCTTCCAGAAAATGAAGAGGGGCGCCTACCTCATAAACGTGGCTAGGGGCGCCGTGGTCGACACAGAGGCCCTCATAAGGGCGCTTAAGGAGGGCATATTGGCGGGCGCCGCGCTGGACGTCTTCGAGGTCGAGCCCCTGCCCCACACCCACGAGCTCACGAAATTCCCCAACGTCGTGTTGACGCCGCACATAGGCAGCGCCGCCGAGGATACCAGGCGGAGGATGGCCGAAATAGCCGCGGAGAACGTCGTGCGCTTCTTCCGCGGCGAGAGGCCCCTCTACGTCGTGGCGTGAGCTCCCCGTGGAGGTCGCCTGAGTTCTTCGAGGTCCGCTTCAAGTGCATAAAATGCGGCATCTGTTGTATAGGCACCGAGATGGAGCTGTTGCCTGAGGATATAGAGCGCATAACGGCCCTCGGCTACAGGCTTGGGGAATTCGCCGTGGAGAGAGGCGGCGTATATCGGCTTAAGAACGTAGACGGGCACTGCGTCTTTTACGATCCCGCCACTTCGTCATGTAAAATTTACCCCCACAGGCCCATAGGCTGCCGCCTCTACCCGCTCGTTTTCGACGGAAGGGAGGTATACGTGGATAGGACCTGCCCCACTTGGCGCACGGTGCCCCGCAGAGAGATAGAGCGCCTAGGCCCCTACGTCAAGCGCTTCGTGGAGGACGTGAGGGCCACGCCCATCGTCGTTCGGCTTAGGGGGCTAGGGCGGCCTTGATCTCCTCGCCCGTGATTAGGGGTATCCCCCATCTGGCCGCCAGCTCCTTGGCCTCGGCGAGCGGCATAGCCTCGGTGGAGCTGCCGAGCGCTTCTATTATTATTAGGGCCGGCGGGACCCCAGCGGCCTTCGCAAGCAGCACGGAGAGCTCCGTGTGGCCCCACCTCCTGCCCAGCCTGGCGCCTAGGATGGGGACGTGGCCGGGGGCGTAGAAGTTATCCGCGAAGGCCCTCCTGGCTTGTTCCACGTCTTTAAGCGCCAGCTCGACCACCTTGGCGAGCTCCCTAACGGTCAAGGCCTTATCGGCGTCCCTCACGCCCGTCGCCGTCTTCTTATGGTTGACGTAGCCCATGAAGGCGGGCTCGTCGCCATACCTAGGCGTGGTCGAGAAGCCCCTCTTGGCGAAGTATTCGGAGAGGAACTCTAGGCCCAGCCCTCTGCCCACCTCCTCGGTGGTCGTGAAGCACAAGAGGCCGCCCGCGTTGAGCCTAAGCCATCTGACCACCTCAGGCGTCGCCGCGTCGGCCCTCATGACGAAGTCCACCTCGCCCTCCCTATCCTCGCCGTCGAAGACCATCACTAGCCTGCCCCTCCTCAACGCCTCAAGCGCGTCCTCAAGCACGTCAACCGAAGTAGTCTGCTATAAAACTTTTTTGTAAACTATTTTTTACAGATTACCCGATAGCGCAGCACCACCTCTTGCCCGCACTGGCACCTCTCGGCCGAGAGGAGCTCTAGCCTAAAGGGCGCCTCCTCCACGTCGGCGTAGCCCGGCCCCTCGGCCAAGGAGGTCCCTGCGCCGAAGAGGTAGGGCGTGACCGTGATTATTAGCTCGTCGACGAGGCATTGGTCAAGCATTTGCCAATTCACGCGGCCGCCGCCCTCAACTAAGAGGGCCCTTATGCCCATATCGTATAGGCGCTCTAGGGCATCCCTGAGGGGGACATGCGGCCCGTCGAACACCAGCACCTTAACGCCCATGCCCTCAAGCGCTCTTACCTTCTCCTTGGGCGCGCCCGAGGTCGTGAGCACTATCGTCGGCGCCTCGCCGCTTAGGACGCGGGCGTCTAGGGGTATAGACAACGAGCCGTCTACTACTACCCGCGCGGGGTTCCTCCCTTGGACGTACCTCACGGTGAGCTGCGGGTTGTCCACCAGCACGGTCCTCGCGCCGACTAACACCCCGTCCACCCTCGCCCTCAGCTCGTGCAACCTCTTGAGGTCGTATGGGCAAGACAGCTTAGAGAACCCAGTCCTGCTCGCAATCCGCCCGTCTATAGTTATGGCGGAGACGAGGTAAACATAAGGCCTCATCTAATGATACGTACGCCGATGATTTTATCCCTCCTCATCGAGTCCAAGGCCTCTGTGGCCTTGGCGAAGGCGGCGTAGGGCCTCTGCGCTACGCCGACGCCCAGCCTGACGTCGACGTATACTTGGTCGTAGACCTCATAGGCTGTCTTGACGTCGGGCAGAAAGACCATTATGTTGTCTCCCCCTAGGTAGAAGGCGAGGCACCCGAGGCCTCTACAGACCGAGTTCACCTTGTTCAACAACTCGTTCGCCATCACGTAGATGTCGTAGGGGCCGCGCTTCTCGGTCTGAGCGGTGCTGTTCACTATGTCCATGTGGCCCACGACGGCTGACCCGCCCTCGGTCTCAACGGAGCCGTCGCAAGAGGCGTAGGCCTCGAGGGGCGTATCGCCGCGGCCCACGCAGTACTCGACGGGGACGGGCGAGATCTCCTTCACCGATTTAACGACCTCCACCAGCTTAGAGAGCGGCACGTTGTTTGAATAGACCAGCGAGAAGTCGTAGCGCATTTGGTGAGGCAAGGCGTCCGCCTCGGTGAAGCCCGCCCAAATCCTCTTGTGTAGCTCGGCTTGTATCTGCTGAATTATGTGCTCCCTGCGGAAGCCCAGGGTCTCAGTCCATTCTCTATACCCAATCAACTTTAGTTGCATGACGCTATGCACGATAAACCGGCCGAATTGAAGATAAAAAAGTCTTCACCCGTTGAAGGGCCTTGTCAACTAAAGTTTCTAGCATCTCCCCGCCCCTCTCCGCCGAGACCTCCTCGGGCTTCATACAGCCCACTATCCCCGACTTAGACATCCAAGCCGTTCTGAGGTAGCGCATTAGGTGGACGTCGCCCTCGCAGACCTCCTCTGGCTCTCTCAGAAGCCGGCCGCCTATTGCTAGGTAGAGGCTCGCCTCGTCCGAGCCGGCGTGATCCCTGGCGGGGATCAACGACCAGATATTCAGCCAGAGTATCTTGGGCCCCAGCTCGTAGTCTAGCTGGCTGGCCAACATATTGCCGGCGTCTGCAACCCCGCCGTGGCCCGCCACGACCACCACGGCGTCGCAGATCCTCGCGGCGCTTCTGAGGACGGCCTCCATATACGCCAAAAAGGCCTTGCAATCGACGCTAATAGTCTCGGGGAAGTCCTCGTGTTCTTTAGAGCAGGTGTACCATATCGCTGGGAGGGCCCTCCCCCCTATCCTCTCAGCGACAGCCCTCGCCACATACGCCGCTATTTCTCCGTCCACCGTCGGCGGGAGGAAGGGGCCGTGTTGCTCGTAGCTGCCGACGGGCAAAACGCAGACCACGCCAGTTATGAGAGGTAATTATTTCTTCAAAGCCTCAGCCAGCTCGTTGAGCGCCTTAATTAGGTCTTCGAGGCCCTCAACCTCTATCTTCACCTTGAGGCTGAGGTATTTGTCCTCCTCTTCCCTCTCGCTCTCCCTAATCAATCTCTCTAGCTCGTCGTCTTCGTCCTCTTCCTCCTTCTTCTTTCTCAATAGCATGTCTGTAATATTATTGATAAACAGCTGCCTAAGACTAAATATGCGGGTTTACTTCGACGCTATCTTCAAGGCCCACGAGACGCCGAGAGGGCACCCGGAAAACCCGGGCAGGCTCGACGCCGCGCTTAAGGGGGTCTTAGACGCGGGCGCGGAGCCCCGGAGGCCCGGGCCTAGGGAGGACGTCCTAGACGCTGTGAGGAGGGCCCACGACGCCGATTATATAAACTACGTAGAGGGCCTCTGCGGGGGGAGCGACCTAATCGAGATAGACGGCGACACTTGGGCGTCCCCGGGCACGTGCTCGGCGGCTCTGACCGCCGTGTCGGCCATGCTGGAGGCCCTAGACTCTAGAGAGGGCGCATATATCTTGGCGAGGCCGCCCGGGCACCACGCCGGCTTTAGGGGGCGGGCCCTCACCGCGCCCACGCAAGGCTTCTGCATATTCAATACGGCGGCTATAGGGGCCTTGTACCTAGGGGAGGGCGTCGCCGTAGTGGACATAGACGTCCACCACGGCAACGGCACGCAGGAGATCCTCTACGACAAAGACCTCCTTTACATCTCCACGCATCAAGACCCAGCCACTCTGTACCCCGGGACGGGCTTCCCCCACGAGGTCGGCCGCGGCAGAGGCGAGGGCTACAACGTCAACATACCCATGCCGCCGGGCGCCGGCGACGACGCGTTTAGGGAGGCCTTCGAGTCCGTCATAATGCCTATTCTGCGCCAATACGGGCCCCGCGCAGTTATAGTCTCGTTGGGCTGGGACGCCCATAGGGACGACCCGCTGGCCGATATGGGGCTCACGCTCAACGGCTATAAATACGCTATTAAGTCCCTCGCCGCGCTTCAAGTCCCCCTGGTGCTATTGCTGGAGGGCGGCTATAACTACGACGTGTTGAGGGACGGCTCAAGAATGGCCGTGGAGCTGTTGACCAAGGGCGACGCCGATACCGGCGAGGAGCCGAGCGAGAGCGATTACGCGGCCCTGGCTAGGCTTAGGAGGACCTTGGGCGAGCTGAGGCGCTATCACGGCAAGTATTGGCGGCTATAATATCTGGGCCAAGGCCTCGGCCAGCTCCGCCGATACGTCGATAGACGAGTACTCGCAGGGTATCGTATTGCTGCAGTAGACGGCTGACAGACACTTAGTCCTCTCCCTGGCGTTGCCGAGCAGTTGGCAGTGGGTAACTGCGGCGTAGACCCCGGCGGCGCCGAGGGCCTTCGCGTTTTCGCAAGCCTCGGCGAGCGTGCCGCCCGTGGCCAAGATGTCGTCTACTATGGCTACGTTTTTGCCCTGTAGGCTTAGGCCGGACCTAGGCCTCATGAAGATCTCCCCCGTCTCCCTATCCCTGTACTTCTCGAAGTAATCCCAAGCGGCGCCGAGGGCCTTAGCCACGGCCTCCGCCCTAAACTGCGACCCGAAGTCCGGGCTCAACACGACGTCTATATTCCACCTGCGGAGGGCCTCGGCGATTTTAGCCGCTGGGTAGACGTTCACCACTCTGACGTTCCCCACGTAGTCCGCTATATACGGCTTGTGGAGGTCTACGGAAATTATGTGGGAAACGGGGTACTCCTTTATGTGGCCCAACACAGCCTTAACGCTTATCGGCTCGCCCTCCCTAAAACGCCTGTCCTGTCTCGCGTAGGGCATATAGGGCAATACGAGGATTAGGCGCTCCGCCCCGTAGTCGGCTAAGGCGTCGAGGGCCAAGAACAACTTAACTAAATTTTTGTTTACATCGGGGTATAAACGCGCTATCAACGCGGCCTCCCTCGCCGGCTCCACCCTCACCAAGACCTCCCCGTCGGGGAAATCGCGCTCCTCGACGGGCCTAGCGTCGAGGCCCAGCTTGGCCGAGATGCGGCGGGCTAAATCCTCGGCGTTTTTGAAGTAAAGCAAGCGCATAAACTTCTAATGGCTTGGGTTTAATAGTTTAAGGCCAGGCGACCGCCGCCTTTATGGGCTCGGGCACTCCGCCGGCCTTAACCGCCACGACTATTAGCCTATCCGAGGCGTCGTTGTAGGGGGAGCCGTTGAAGTCGCCGTAGACGGCGACTATCGACATGCCGACGCTCCTCAGCATTAGGCCCAGCTCGCTCGCCGAATATACGCGGAGCTCGAGGGCGCGCGAGCCGAGGTATTCGCCGGCTTTGTAGATGTAGCGCGTCTCTCTGACGATGCCTGTGAGGGGGTTATAGATAGCGGCCGACAAGACTCGGTAGGGCCCTGCGGAGATCCACATATTCCAGCTTTCGCCGAATAGGGAGTAGGCTCGGTCCAGCTTGGCCTTATTCGCTATATCCACGGCCAGCCTCCCCCCTGGCTTAATGCTCCCGGAGAGCCACATGAGTATCTCTAGGTCCTCCTCGTCGCCGAACATGCCCAAGGAGCTGTGCATTATATAGGCGCCGTCGAAGGCCCTGCGCCTAAACGGCGGCATTCTGAGGTCGGCGGCCACGACGTCGCCGTATTTCTTGGCCTCCGCCAAGTAGCGGAGGTTTACGTCTAAGCCCACCACCGCGCCCTCCGGCATAAAGGCCATGTGCCTCCCGTGGCCACAGGCGGCGTCTAAGAAGCGGCGGCCTGGCCCGATGCCCAGCTCCTTCCTTAGAAACTCCGCCTCCGCCGCCGAGACCTCCTTGCCCCTATAATGCTCCATGAAGTCTCTGTAGACCTCATCGAAGAACTCGCCGCGCCAGCTCACTCGCGTATTTCTCTAGGTCCTTAATATCCTTCGCCACTCTAAAGCCCGCGGCTTTGCGCAGGCGGTTCATGACAGCGAGGCCTATTCCTCGCTCCTCCAACACAGGCCCGATGGCTACGTCTACCCCCAGCCTATCGACTGTCCGTAACGCGTCGTACAAGTTCTTAGCCACCTCGTACGGCTCGGAGCCGAGCCTCAACACGGCGTCGCCGTCGGCGCATTTATCGAGGGCGCAAAGGACGGCCACTCTAAGCCCCCTGGAGCGCAGATAGGCGGCGGCCTCGCCTAAGTCCTCGGCCAGCAACAACGGGGTATCGGGCGCGTAGTGCCTATACTTCATCCCCGGCGCAAGCGCCACTTCGGCCTCGCCTAAGCCCCTCGCAAAAGCCGGTATCTCCACGTCGCCAAATATCGCCTTGATCTCCTCCGCCGTGAAGGGGCCGGGCCTAAGCAACACGGGCCTCCCGCGCGTGACGTCGATTATGGTCGACTCAACCCCGAAGAACGTGGGGCCTGCGTCCAACACCACGTCCACGGCCTCGCCCAAGTCCTCGACGACGTGTTCGGCCCTAGTGGGGCTGGGCCTCCCCGCCTTATTGGCGCTGGGGGCCGCTATGGCTGTCCCCGAGAGCTCTATCAGCTTTAGGGCCGTCGGGTGGGCTGGGCAACGCAGAGCGACTGTGGGCAGGCCGGCGGTGACTACGTCGGGCAGATTCGCCTTCTTCTTAACCACGAAGGTTATAGGGCCGGGCCAAACCCTCTCCATGACCTCGAGGACTCCGGCCGGTATATCGCCTATCTCCTGCGCTTGGTCTACGCCCCTCACGTGCACGATAAGGGGGTTGTCCGCCGGCCTCCCCTTGACCTTAAAGATCTTCGCCGAGGCCTCGCCGTTGAAGGCGTCGGCGCCTAGGCCGTAGACTGTCTCGGTGGGGAAGGCCACTAGCCCGCCCGCCCTTATGGCCTCAGCCGCCGCCCTGATCTTCTCGGGGTCTGGCCTCAGGGGGTCTACCCTCAGTATAAGCACGAGCAGTTATATATCTGGCGATAAAAGCCTTCATGGAAATCACAGTGGCGGGCACGGGCCGGATGGGCTCTGCCTTTGTCAAAAGAGCGGCGGCGCTGGGCCACGCCGTCTACGCCTGGAATAGGACCCGCGAGAGGCTGGCGGGGCTCCCCGCCAAGCCCGTATCTTTGGAGGAGGCCCGCGGATTAGTTGCTGTCTTCGTCGCGGACGACGAGGCCATGCTGGAGGTGGTCGATAAGCTCAGGGGGGACGCCGTCGTCCTCATGGGCACCTACTCTGTCGAGGCAACGGCCGACGCCGTCAGGCGATTAGCCGCCAGGGGTATTCCGGCCGTATCCTCCCCCATAGTGGGCGGCCCGGGCAACGTGGAGCGGGGCGACGCGATATACCTAGTCGGCGGCGATAGGCGTAAGGTCGAGGAGCTGGCCCCGCTGTACTCCCAGCTCGGCAAAGCCCTATTCTTGGGCTCCGCCGAGGAGGCCGCCGCGCTTAAGCTGGCCTACAACGCGTTGCTGATCGGCGTGGTCGCCGTCTTGGGCGAAGCCGCGTCTCTGGCTAAGGCCTACGGCATATTGGACAAATATAGGGATCTGCTCTCTATGACGGTGTTTAAGGACATCGGCGCGGCCTATCTAGACAGAATATTCTCCGCCTCGCAGGGGACCTTCGCGCTCAAGCACGCGGCGAAGGACTTGAGATACGCCGCGTTGGCGGCGTCCAGGAGGGGCCTCCCCCTCTCCGCGATATCCGCCGTGAAGTCGCTCTACGAAGTGCTCACAGCGCTGGGGCGCGGCGACGACTACTATGTCCGGGCCGGCGCGCTTGAGGGCGGCTCCGCGTAGGCATTTAAATAGATCTTTGACTTAGCCCATGCCCGTTGCAGAAATAGGGCTACTGGCCATATTTGTAGCATCAATAGCTGTATTAGCCGTGGTGATGTACCTCTTGGTCAGGACCAGCGAAAGGCCTCAGCAGAACGAGAAGAAGCCGAGAGTGGTGTCCGTCGTGAAGTGCAACGACGGGCGCGAGATCCGGCGCGATTATAAGGACGGCGAATACGTCGGCGCCGTCGCCCAAGACTGCCCCGACGGCGTAATCATAGGCGTATACAAGGAGGGCGGCGAATATGGCGTATAGGGCGGCGACCCCAATAGCCGAGGCGCTTAAGGGCTCGGGCCGCGTCACGCTGAGGGGCTGGGTTTATCGCAAGAGGGAGCTTAGGGATAAGATCTTCGTCGTGTTGAGGGATTCGACGGGGATAATTCAGCTGGTCTTCTCGCGGGGCACTCCGGCGTTCGACATCGCCGAGCGCCTCAACATGGAATCGGCCCTAGTGGCCACAGGGACGTTGAAGGAGGAGCCGAGGGCCCCCGGCGGGAAGGAGCTACACGTAGAGAGCGTCGATTGGTATTACGTAGGCAAGCCCTACCCCATCAACGAAGACGCCGCGCAGGCCGACAGCGAATATCTGCTAGACGTCAGACACCTATGGCTTAGGAGTAGGAGGATGCAGGCCGTGTTGAAGATAAGACATACCGTATTCGGCGCAATTCACGAGTGGTTTAGGAGGAGGGGCTACTACGAGGTCCAAGCCCCTATGTTCATCACGGCGGCGGTCGAGGGCGGCGCCACTCTGTTTAAAGTCAACTACTTCGACGACGTGGTTTATTTAACCCAAAGCTCTCAATTCTATCTGGAGGCTTTGATATATAGCTTAGAGCGCGTATATACGGTGGCGCCCAGCTTCCGCGCAGAGCCATCGCGGACCCGCCGCCATTTGACAGAGTTCTGGCATGCGGAGGCCGAGGAGGCTTGGATAGGGCTGGAGGACCTAATGGGGATAACCGAGGGGCTTATATCGTATATCGTCGAGAGGGTGTTGGAGGAGAGACAAGACGAGCTGAAGCTCCTCGGCAGGAGGACGGCCCCCTTAGAGAGCGTCAAGCCGCCGTTCCATAGGGTATCCTACGACGAGGCGGTGGAGATCTTGAAGAAGAAGGGCTTCAAGATAGAATGGGGCGACGATATAGGCGCCGACGAGGAGAGGGCGTTGACGCTGGAGTTCGACAAGCCGGTCCAGCTCTTCGGGTTCCCCGAGAAGGTAAAGGCCTTCTACCACCGCAACGACCCCAAGAGGCCCGAGGTGACGCTGAGCGTAGACGTGCTGGCGCCTGAGGGGTACGGCGAAGTGATAGGCGGCGGCGAGAGGATATACGACGAGGAGGAGCTGGTTGATAAGATAAAGCGGTTCGGCCTAAACCCCAAGGACTACCAGTGGTATATAGATCTGAGGCGCTACGGCTCCGTCCCCCACGCCGGCTTCGGCCTCGGCGTAGACCGCGTAGTTATGTGGATAGCCGGCCTAGACCACATCCGCGACGCAGTGCCCTTCCCGCGGGATATCAGGCGCAAATATCCGTGAGGATTTTAATAACGGGGACGCCGGGCGTGGGCAAGACGACGATATGTAGGCTCCTCGCGGCTAGGCTCGGCGTCAAGTGCATAGGCGTGGCCGAGCTCTTGGCTGGGACGCGGTTCACTAAGTGGGACCCCTACTCCATGACCTACGACGTGGTCGACGTAGAAGGCGCCAGGGAGATGCTTCGAGAGGTCTTGGTCGGCGACCACGTAGTGGAGACCCACGCCGTAGAGCTCTTGCCCAGCCGAGACTACTCGGCCTTCGTATTACGCAAAAGGCCCGACGTGCTCCTCCGCGACTTATCCGCGAGGCCTTGGCCCCGCCACAAGATCCTCGACAACGTCTGGGCCGAGGTCCTGGACCACGTCTACGTCAAGGCGCGCGAGCTATTCGCGGAAGTGCACCAAATAGATGTGACGCATAGGAGGCCGGAGGATGTCGTAGCCGTAATAGAGGCGTGCGCCCTGCATAGGCAGTGCGTAGACGAGGAGGTGGATTGGCTCGAATACGCGGCCTCCTCAGGGCTTTTAGACGAGCTCGAGGGCTATCGCCAATAAGACCTCTTGGCGGCGGCCTTGCGCTCGAGCAAGAACTTAAGCCCCCACCCCTGCCCCAGCAGCTTGCGGACAAGGCCCCTAATGGTGTTTCTAGACGAGAGGATCAACACGTGTTCCACCTTCGCGTTGTTGACGTATAGGCGGACTAGGTACAGCCGACGCGCGTTGTCCTCCATGAGCAGATCCGTGTGCGCCATCTCCCTCAGCCTCGGCATAATCGAGTGCAACTCCTTCTCCACCTCATCTAGGGCGGCCGACATCTCGCCAGGCCCGTCGTCTAGCTCCCGTAGACCCACGATCTTCATCTCGAACATAGCTACGTCGAAGTCCTTGGCGGTGGAGAACAACGCGATCGAGCGGACCCTCATTGGCTTAAGATAGATGCGCCATTAAAAGCTTTCCGATTAGAGAGACTCGACCGCCTCTAATATTACGGGGAGCGGGTCCTCCAGCTTAACTCCGCCGCGCCTACCCTCAGACAAAGCGAGCTTGACAGCCGATAGGCACTGGTCCAAGCCGTTGCACCTGTAGAGAGGGGCCCCCTTATCCCTAAGGAATTTATCTATGTATAAATCGCTCGGGAAGAAGGACACGGCGGGGACCCCCAATAGGGCGGCCTCGGTGGCCATGGTCAAGCCGCCCGTCACGACGGCCGCGGCGTAGTAGGCTAGGTCTAGGTGGTCCACGGCATTGACTAGATTTATTTCGCCGGGGATTACCTGGTCGCCGTAGCGCGGCACGTTGACCACTTTATAGCCCAACGACTTTATGTGCTCCACTAGCTTATTCCTCAAGGCTACTGAGTCCCAGCGATAGTAGGCGGCCTTGGCCTCCTCGGGCCTAAAAACCACGTATTCGCCCGGCGCTAGCCCCAAGCGCTTTATCGCATCAATATTGGGTTTATGTCTAGAGGTCCACATATATTCAAATACTCCGTCGAACATCGCTATTCTCTTGGGGCAGTAGGGCCGCCAAGACTCCGGCGGTATGGCTGACGGGGCTATGAGCATGTCTGCTAGGGGCAAGGTGAGGTAGTTGACGTGCGCGGCGTGCGGCGTATCGTTCAATACCACTATCCTCTTGCCTAGCCCAAAGGCGACTCTCACAGCGTCGGGGCTGGGGAAGGACACAACTCCGTCTACTCCCTCGGCGATATCGACGAGCTTCATCTGCCGCTCTAGCCCGAAGACCAACTTATCCTTTAAATTCTCCCCATATTTACCAATACATATATATTCTACATTATATAAATTGAGTATATCCTCTAAATGGAAATATTTTCTACATGTAATAATTAAATTTAATTTTTCCTTGCCGTAAATCTTGAGAATAGACGCTATCCTCGCCTGCTTAGGCGTAAGCGCGTCGAATAGGGCCGACCTCATTCGTGTATATAGGTAAACGTCAGCCTCTTCTTATCGCTCAGCTTCACGAAGCCGTATCTAACGAATTGTACCGCCTCGCCCTCGGCCAACGCCGATGCGTGGGGCTCGACAAGCCCCTCCTCTCTGACTATCTTGCCTATCCCCTCAGGTCTCACGACGGCGGCGCCGAGGCCTCCCTCAGGCACCCACTGGATTATGGGCAGTCCCAGCCTCCGCGCCTCCTCCACGCTGGCGCCTATGGGCTCCGCCCTATACCCATCGCCAATCTGGCCGACTACTTTGGCGTTGATGAACTCCATGAGCCTGAAGGCCCCGAGCCCTAGGTCTCTGCGGGAGATATATACTGAGATTTCCCCGGGGCCTAGCTCGTAGGTCCTATAGCCCCTCTCGGGCGCGCCCGGGTGCATCGGCAACTTGACCGCCCGCCTCTCCGATAAATTTATATATAGCTTCACTGGATCTGCTACAAACATATATCTATTTGCCCTTGGATCAAGTAATTTTCTATTTATTGCATATAAATTGGCCATAGATACCGTTGAATCAGAGGGCTTTATGCCCACGCTGAGGATAAGCTCCCATATGGCCTCAGGCAAAATTCCCCTGTTGCGGAGCCCCGCCAACGTCGGGAGGGTAATGTCGTCGTACTTGAGCTTAAGCGCCTTGAGCTTGGACTTGCTCAGAGAGCCGCCCTCGATTTTGAGCCTGCCGAAGTGTATGGTGACCGGTTGCCTCCAGCCGAAGTGTTTGAAGATGTAGGACTGCTTAGTTGTATTCACGCTGTGCTCTTGGGCCCTCAAGACGTGCGTGACGCCCATTAAGTGGTCGTCTATAGATACGGCGAAGTTGTAGGTGGGCCACACAATGTACTTATCGCCGACAAGCGGGTGCGGCGCCTTAGACGTATCTATTATTCTAAAGGCGACCCAATCCCTAACGCTCGGGTCTGGGTGGGCTAAGTCGGTCTTAACCCTCAGCACGGCCTCCCCCTCCCCGAAGTCCCCCCTCAGCATCTTCTCCCACAGCTCTAAATTCTCGTCGGCCGACTGCTCTCTGTGGGGGCAGGCCTTGCCCGCGTTCCTCAGCCGCCTCCACTCCTCGGGCTTACATAAATCGACGTAGGCGCCCCCCAGCTCGATCAACTTCTTAGCGTATTCGTAGTATATCTCCATCCTAGAGGATTGTATATATTCTTCGTCGGGCCTTACGCCGAGCCACTTGAGGTCCTCCCTTATTGCGTCATAGGCGTTGACCTCCTCGGTCACTAGGGGCCTCTTTATTCTGGGGTCGGTGTCCTCGAAGCGGAGGATGAACTTGCCCCCGTACTTAAGCCTATAGGCGTAGTTAAGAATCGCCGGCCTGGCGCTACCTAGGTGCAACACGAAGTCGGGGTTCGGCGCAAAGCGAACCACGACGCCCTTCTCGGCCTCGGGGAGGGGCTGTAGGCTCTCTATGCCGGGCCTCTTCTCCTCAGCTTTCTTCTTCTCCTCGAGGGCCTCGGGCCATCTAGAGGCCAACAACGCCTTCTGCTCCTCAAGCGACATGGCGTTCACCTTCTCGACTACCGCCTCGACAACCGCCTTGACTTCCCTGGCCCTAGGCCTCAGCTCGGGCATCTCGGCCATAATCTTTGACATAACGGCGCCTGGGTTGGCCCTACCGCCGTATTTTACGGCGTTGGCCAGGGCGTACTTAAGCGCTATGTCCTCTAGGCTCATCTCGCGAGCACCTTCTCTATTTCTTCTAAGTCTTTGAGCGTATCTATAGAGCGCCAGAGCACGTCGCGGAATACCACAGCCCTCAGCCGCCTCCGCTTAGCCAGCTCGGGGAAGGCCGTCTCCTCGATATTCCCCCTCTCCGGCAGAAGCTTCAAGATATCCCTCCTCATGGCGTAGACGCCGGCGTTTATGTAATACCCCTCTAGGAGGGGCTTCTCCCTAAAGGCGGTTATGTAGCCGTCGCCGTCGAATTCGACTATTCCGTAGGGGCTCCTCAAAGGCACTAGGGCTATAGCCGCGTCGGCGTTAGACAAGGCGTCCACTAGGGGGGCTATGGGCAGATTAGTAACTATGTCGCCGTTGACCGCTATAAACACGTCGTCCTCTAGGTACGGCTCGGCGTTTTTTATGGCGCCGCCCGTGCCCAAGGGCTCCTCCTCGACGCTGTAGAAGATCCTAACGCCCAGCTTCCTCCCATCGCCCAAGGCCTCGAATATGCGCTGGCGCAAATAGCCCACGGCTATTACGAAGTCGGTTACGCCCTGCTCCCTAAGCCACTCTATCTGTCTCACCAAGATGGGCTTCCCCGCCACCGGTATTAGCGGCTTAGGGGTCTCTTGGGTCAACGGCGCCAGCCTTTTGCCGAAGCCGCCGGCTAATATTAAGGCGCGCACGTGCAGATTCGCTAAGCAATTTAAATATACTAAATGGCGTTTCGTGCGCCTTTATTGGTGCGAGGACTTAAACGTCCCCGTGCTGGACCCCAGATCAGCTGCGGATAGGTGTTCCGCGATACACGTCTCATACGTCACAGATCCCGGCGACGTCAGGCCGGCGTTTAGGGCAGATATAGAGATAACGCGGCGGGCCGTCGCCAACGAGCTGGGCGATTGGGAGATTGCCAGCCGCTTGGTGCCAGATGGAGAGCTTGTATTGCTCAACAAGATACCCGGCTACGCCGACCAAGCCGACGAGGTCATAGTCAGGGGGCGCGTCGTGGGCCATAGATTCTATGATGTGCTCGAGGGCCGCTGGCGCTTTAGGCCGTTGTACGAGGGCGTGTCCGAGCTGTTAGCGATGAGGCGCGGGTGGTGGGCGGTGGTGGACATGGAGGAATTGCCCGTGAACTACGACATACATGAGGATAGGATCGTGGATGGGCTGTTGCCCGATAAGAAATACGCCCACGTAGCCCTGGCCACTAGGGATGGCCGGATACACGGCGTGGCCAAGCTCTTTAGGGGCAGGAGGCTACACGTAGTTAAGTCTTGGCGCGCCAAGCCGCGGTTGCCCGAGGGTAAGCCGAGCGACCTCAAGGCCTTCGCCGAGCTTAATAAGGACTACATAGAGCGTAAGGCGAAGAAGGCCGTCGAGTTCCTCGCCCACGTGTTCTCCCAATATAGGTTGCCCGTCGTCGTCTCGTATTCAGGCGGGAAGGACAGCTTAGTGGCCTTGGACTTGACCAGCAGGACTGGGCACAAGTTCTATATACTCTTCAACGATACAGGGCTGGAGGCCCCCGAGACCTACGAAAACGTGCGCAAGGTCGCCGACGCGTATAAGGCCGAGTTAATAATAGCGTCGGCAGGCGGGAGGTTCTGGAGCGCCGTTAAGGAGTTCGGGCCCCCGGCGAGGGACTACCGCTGGTGTTGCAAAGTCATTAAGCTAGCGCCTATAACTAAGGCCTTGGAGGAGCGGTTCCCGCAGGGCGCTATTTCGGTCGTGGGCCAGAGGGCCGCTGAGTCTTTCCAAAGGGCCCGGCTCAACAAAATCTCGTCGAGCCGCTGGGTGGCCAAAACTATCGTGGCTGCGCCTATACAGGAGTGGAGCGCGTTGGAGGTGTGGGGCTATATAGTGTTGCGGGGCCTCCCCTACAACGAGGCCTATGAGAGGGGCTTCGACCGCCTAGGCTGCCTCGTGTGTCCAGCTAACGAGATGGCTGAGCTTGAGCTCGTCAAGGAGCACTACGGCGACGTCTACAAGAAGATGGAGGAGGTCGTCCTAGGCTTCTACGGCGATAGGCGATATGTACAGCTCGGCCTGTGGCGGTGGAAGCGCAAGATACCCGGCGATTTAGCCAGGCTTTTAAAGGCCGAGGTAGAGCAGAAATACCCCATAGGCGTTAAGGCCAAGGAGGATGAAGTGGAGCTGGAGGGCGTGAGGCCGGACGTGGAGACCGCATTGCAATTGCTCAAGATGATGGGTAAAGTCGCTGTAAAAGACGGCGTCGTGGAGGTGGAGGGGCGGGGAGGAGGGCTGAGGATATCCAAAGGGCTTACCCACATAGTGGGCGAGGGGGCCTTAGACGCCGCGGCGTTGGTGGTTAGATCATACATCTGCGGCCACTGCGACCTGTGCATTAGCTGGTGCCCCACGAAGGCTCTGCGTAGGAACGAGGCTGGAAAATTCGTCGTAGATGAAAATAAATGCATAGGCTGTCTCTTGTGCTCGAAGGCGTGTCCAGCCGCTCAATATTTAGTCCACCGCGCAACTGAATAGCTCAAAGAATAAATAGGAGGGGGGAGAGGTAGGCGTATGTTGATATTCATCGATCAGCTTGACGCAATAATTAAGGTAGCTAAGGAGCTCAGAGGCGGAGGCGTCGAGCCGGTGGTCATAAAGGGGGAGCGGTGGACTTCGTCTGGCCCCCTCAGCCGCCCTCATTGCCGCTAGATCTCCTTAGGCTTATGCCGAGGGGCTCCTACGTAATAATTAGGGGCAATACAATAACTATAGTCCCATGAAATCCCTACGGAAGGTCAGGGTGTCTTCGCTTAATTTAGATAAGGAGGTGAAGGATATATTATTAAAAGTCTTAGGAGAGAGCGAAACGGTATATATAGAGATATTAAGCGATAGAATAAGAATAATACTTTAATTATGATTATAATAAACTCAAAGAATATATTTAATACGTTAAGAGCTCTGCGCGAGGCGCAACGGGCGTTGGACTCAACCCCGATCGTGTGGGCGCGTAGGCAAGTGGGCCAGTACATAGTTCAGCTGGGGACTCTAGGCCATCTCTACAACGCCGTCAACGAAATACTCGAGATAGTGGTCGCGGCGAGCAATATGGCTGACAACTTAGGGATTAAGGAATACAGCTTAGTTATAGAGCCGTCGAGGGCCTACATAACGCTTGAGCAATTGCCCGAGGTGGTGCCGCCGTTGCCGCGCTCATCGCCTTTAGAGCCGCTGAGGGAGCCTACGGCGCAAATAAATAATTTCAACTGCCCAGATACCACGCCCGATCTAGTGAAATTCTGCATCAAGGGAGTAGAAATAGCGTATTACTTGGGCAAAAGATGAGCGTCTACCTCACGTTGTCGGACTTCGAGAAGATATTAACGGAGCTGAGGGAGGCCGCAGAGAGATATAGGGAGAGGAGGCAGGCCTTAGAGGCCCTAGAGGAGAGGTGGGCTAAGTTCGTCGAATTGGCGAAAGCGTTCGGGGTAGAGCTTAAGTTAGCTGAAGATATCGAGTTTTATGCCGGCGGCGCTCTGCCGAACAACGATGATTTTATAAATAAAATAAATAGGACTCTTGCATATATAAGAAGAATAAAACAAACTTATGGTGATTTAAAAATTATTGTTGATTTAGATATTAATATAAAGAAAATTATGATAAAGGTATGAGCGCGCCGAGCACGAGCGCGAATCTGGGGGCGGGCTTCGACGTAGTCGCCGTGGCCCACGACGCGTATCAAGCCCACGCCTACGCTAAGGTGGGCGATGGCTGCGGAATCCACGTGAAGTTTAAGGGCTACGACCCAGGCCCCGACAACACCGTGAGGAGGGCAATAGAGCTTCTGTTCAAGAAGCTTGGGGTGTGTAAGGACGTAGAGGTTGAGGTCGATAATAGAGTGCCGGTGGGGAAAGGCCTTGGGAGCAGCGCGGCCAGCTCGGTGGCGGCCGTCTCGGCCGTCTTGGCCGAGATGGGCGTTAAGGTCCAGCCCCTAGAAATCGCTGAGATCTGCGGACTCGCCGAGGAGGCCGCCGCTGGCTCTCCACACTTCGATAACTCATCGGCCGCGGCCTTCGGGGGCGCCGTGGTTATAACCGGCTTAAACCCGTTGAGAGTGGCCGCGTTTAGGCCGAGGCTGACCTTCGTGGTGGCCGTGCCTGAGACTCCGCCGATGGCTATGAAGACCAAGGTTATGAGGGACGTGCTCCCCAGAGAGGTCCCGTTTAAGACCTACGTGAGCCAGCTATCCAGAGTGGCCGCGCTGGCGTTGGGGCTTGCGACGGGCGACATAGGGCTTTTGTCCAAAGGCATGGAGGACGACGTCGTCGTGCCGGCTAGGGCTAGGCTGGTGCCGGCCTATCACGAGGCTAAGAGGGCGGCGCTTGAGGCGGGCGCGCTGGGCTTCACGATCTCCGGCGCCGGCCCTGCCACAATAGCGTTAGTCGACGATAAAAACGCCGACGCCGTCGCCTACGCCGTTAAGTCGGCCTATGAGGGGGCTGGGCTTAGGGCGGAGGTCAAGGTGGCCCATATATGGCCCGGACGCTCTATATAGTTGAAAACCCCGGCTACACCCCCGATAAGAGGGAGGCCCTTTTAAGGGAGTTAAGGAGGCGCATACCTGCCCTAACGGTAAGGGTGGGCGCTGGCCATATAGAGGTCGTAGTGGCCTCAAGCGATTCGCCGAGTGTCCGGGAGGCCTTGAAAGCCGTGGGAGAGGTGTTAGAGGTGATAGATATAACCAGCGAGGAGAGCGTGGGCCGAGGCGATATAAGGGCATTCGCGGAAAAGTTCAACTCAGAGCGCTTCTGGGAGGCCCACGCAGAAATAGAGGCCTTGTGGAGGAGGGGCAGAGACCCTGTTTTACAAGCCTTAATTTTGGCGGCCGCGGCATTTATAAAGCTGCAAGAAGGCGCGCCGGATAAATTCGTGTTGCTGGCCCAAGAGGCTTTGAGGCTTTTGGAGAGGGCGCCAGATAGGATAGACTGCGTAGACCTCAGAGAATTTAAGGCGAGCCTAGAGAGGTCTATCGCCTCTAGAAGGCCCTTTAAGGTAATATGTAGTTAGCTGGACCAATCTGGGCAAAACCGCCTCCACCTTCCCCCTAATAACTACGTCGGCGATGTGGTCCAGCTCGGTGGGCTCCTCGTTTATTATAGCCAACTTAGCGCCGGAGGACTTAGCTATATACGGCAACCTATTGGCGGGCGCTACGGCTAGAGACGTGCCGACCGCGAGGAATAGGTCGGAGACTTGGGCTAAGCTCACGGCCTCCTCCCAAGCATCCCTCGGCAAAGGCTCCCCGAAGAAGACCACGTCAGGCTTAAGAAGGCCTCCGCAGATCTTACACCTCGGCGCAACGCCCCTGTATTCCTTAAGGACGTCGGCGAGGGGGTATTTACTGCCGCAAGAGGTACATACCGCGTATTTAAGCGAGCCGTGTAGCTCCACGACCCTCTTAGAGCCGGCCCTTTGGTGTAAGCCGTCGACGTTTTGTGTAATTATGCCGCAGATCTTCCCCCACTCCTCCAGCGTAGCTAGCGCCATGTGGGCTGAATTCGGCTCCGCGTTGCCGACGACGAAGTGGTTCACGAAGAGAGACCACACCTCATCTGGGTCGGCGAAGAAGTGCTCTATCGTGAACTTCTCGGGGTCGACCCTCCTCCAAAGGCCCTGCGGGCCTCTGAAATCCGGTATTCCGCTGGGCGTAGAAATCCCAGCGCCTGTCAATACCACTACGCAGTTCGATACCGCCAGCAAACTCGCCAGAGTCTCGAGCTCATCCACAAAAACTTATCCTAAAAAAATATTAAGTGGGAGGTAGGGGATCCACTGGGATATTGAACTTCGCCTTCCAATCTTGTAAGATCTTCTGCTCGTCGGGCGTGAGCTGTCTGCCTAGCCTATACCAATTCGGCTTCGCCTTCGAATCATCGGGCGCCTCGCTGGTCTTCCAGATGCATTTGACCGGGCATGCGGCAACACAGGAGAAGTCGTCGTAGCACTTCTCCCAGATGAGCCTGGCCTTAGCGTTTTCGTCGAGCTCTAGAGCTTGCCACGGACAAACAGCGACGCACGCCCCGCACGATATACATAGGTCCTGGTCTATTACTACCCTCTGGTATTGGGATAGGTCCCTTTGCTCGGCCATGCCCCCCTAATCACAGATCTTTTTAATATTGCTTTTGCCGAATATTAAAAGAATAATAAGTAATATATCACTATAAAAATGATAAAATAAAATAATATAAGAAAACATTTAAAATTAAAAATGAAGAGAGAAGATAAAAATTAAAAATAAGTAGTATAAAGCGCTGAGTGGAGAAGTCCGGCCGAACGCTGATGCGTGAAGAAGCTAGACGATACTGACTACCGGGTAGACTCCAACAAATCGCCGTGTTTTTAACAAAGGTGCATTGTAATATGTAATATTTAACTCTATTTTCGTTAAATTAGTATATATTTTAATGCATGAATATATAGAATTATTGGAATAATAATTAGATATATTTATTAAATAATATGTGTTATTGCACTTGATATATTTAGTCAATAAGAGGACGTATCGGTCTAATGCTATGAGGTCTATTAGCTTTATAGAGAGGAAATAAAGAGACTGTAACCGCAATAGAAACTAATACTACATATATTAACTCAATTGCGGAATTCATTGAAATAAGATATATAATAGCTTTATTTCAAATAATATATTAATAATTAATATCAACATAAATATAGAGAGTATTAACATTAGTATATGGAATAAGGGCCTCATCCTAAGCTTTTCGCCTCATTTATTATCGCTATCATATACTTTATATCTTTATATATATTATTTGAGATATCCTTTAAATATTTTGAATAGTTAATCATTTCAAATAATAAAAACTAAATATAATTACGAATATAGCAACCTCTAATGAAAGGTATAAGAATTCCTCGACCACCACGCCACAATACTGCCTAAAAGCCAACTTAGCTGAAGTCCATTAGCGTTAATCTGTTGAGGAGGTCCTTGAGGGAGCTGGGGCTGAGCCTCCTACATATCGCCTCCTCTATTACCTTATCTATATGCCTAGACTCAGAGAGCGCGACCTCTATTGTGTCCTTAGTGATTATTTCGTAGACGCGGGCCACTTTTTTACCCGGCGCCTTCCGCACGACGCGGCCCACGCGTTGGATCATCTGCCTCTTGCTACCCGACCCGCTGACTATCACGGCGGTGTCGGCGTCCGGCACGTCGACGCCTTCGTCCAGCACCGTGGTCGTCACCACGACCTTCACGGCGCCGGAGGCGAAGCGCGAGAAGGCGGCCTCTCTATCCCTCTCCTCAGAGGTCACAAGCTCGGCGGGCACGCCGGCCTCGCGTAGCCGCTTATACACCTCTCTGGCCTGCTCGAGGAATTGCGTGAAGACGAGTATTTTCCGGTTGAGCTTGACCTCCCTTGAGACTATCTCAACGGCGATGGGTATTTTGGCTGAGGCTTGAGCCGCTATATTCCTCAGTATTATGGCGTTGTCCGTGGTGGCCTCGGCGGATCTATACTCCTGTCTCTCCTCAGGCGTCATCTCTACGTAGATCCTGTAGTGCTCCACGGGCACCACTAAGCCGGCGTTTATCATCTCGCTATATGTCGCCCTGAACACGAGCGGCCCCACGGATTCAAATATTAGGTGCTGGTTCCCGTCCTCGCGCTCCGGTGTGGCCGAAAGCGCGAGCCTATACGGCGAATCTATGTTGAGCGCCACCTCCTTAAAGGTCTCGGCGGGCACGTGGTGGGCCTCGTCGAATATCACTAGGCCGAATCTGCCCACGAGCTCGTCGATATACTTAACCGCCGAGTTGTATATAGCGATAGTCACGTCCCGTATATCGTGTTCGCCCCCGCCGAGGATCCCCGGCGAGGCCCCGAGGAGCCGGCGGATTCTATTAGCCCACTGAGCCGCGAGCTCCTTAGTCACTACTAAGACTAGGGCGCTGGTCGAGGCCTTAGCCGTGGCGTCGAGAGCTATAAACGTCTTGCCGCCCCCCGTCGGTATAGCTATAGTGCCCCTCATGCCGGCCCTAAGCCAAGCGTCCACCGCGCGCCTCTGGAAATCGTATAGCTCGACCGATGGCCGATATTCGACTCTTTTGTATTCGAATCGCTTCTCTTCGATTATATATCCATAATTTCTTAATACATTTATTATTTTATCCTTTATAAATAAAGGAAAATATATTTTTACTTTTTCATTTTCTCTATGTATTTTTACCAGATTTATTAGAGCTTGTTTCACCTCGCCGTCTTTGCCCACTATATTGTAAGCCAGCTTAAACGAGCGGAGCTCCGCGGCTAAATCTCTGCCGGCGAAGTTCAGTACGGCGTATGTGGGCCAGACCTCGGCTCTGCGCCACGCCATCCGCTTCTCGTATAATTCGCGGAGGCTCTTAGAGGAGAGGGCCAGCTCCTCGGCTGCCTTAAGCGCGGCGCCTAAATCGCCGTGGACCTCGTAGTCCTTAATAATTCTTCTAAATTCCTCTATAGCCATAGATATATATTCCTCAAAGCTCTTGACATAAGCTATGTATTTTTTATCGCTTCTAACGAATTCTCTTATAAATTTACTTATGGATAAGATATGGGTATTGCCGTAAGAGGATACAGAGAAGGGCTTGAGCGAGTCGGGGAGTTGCCCGACCACCAGAACGGCCCCCTCTAGGCGTTGCGGCAGAGCCTTAAGCACCTCCTCTAACTCGGCTTGGGATAAATCGAGGAGAGGCTTGAGCGAGTAGAGCGCGGATAGGTCTAGGACGCGGCCCACCCAGCCTGCGCCGGTCCAACGAAACCCCATCCTCTTCAACTCCTCCTTCACCTTAGCTATTCTCTCCCAAGGCCACTCCCTCGAGATCTCAACGCCGTTTATGACGACGATAAACCTCACGGGAGATAGAGGTTATGTATTAAAAGAGCTGTTCCGCCAGTCCTATGGATTACGAGAGGTGGGACAGCTATATACTTAGGGGGATAGAGCCCTTGCCTAAGTCGTACGAGTGGGGCAGTCGGCGCTATGAGCTGGAGCCCGCCGATAGGGTAATTGCGGCCGGGATGGGGGGCTCCGGCGTAGTCGGCGACTTGCTCAAGGACTTCGCCTTCATCTACGACTGGCCCTTCGAGGTAGAGGCGGTGAAGGACTACTTCTTTAGGGCTAGGCGCGGCGTAATGATAGCGGTCTCGTACTCAGGCAACACCCAAGAGACCTTGACGGCCGCCGAATTAGCGCTGAGGAGGGGCATGCCGGTAATAGCCATCACGACGGGCGGGAGGCTGGCCCAGCTAGGCGTGCCGACGGTCGTGGTGCCCAAGGCCGCCGCGCCCAGAGCCGCGCTGCCTCAAATGTTCACAGCGGCGTTGTGGGTCCTTAAGGAGATATACGGCATATCCTTCGACCTGCCGTCGTCTCTCCCCCTAGACAAAGCCCTAGTGGATAGGCTAACCGCCGCGTTGAGGACCGCCCCGACAATAATCGCTCCCTCCTCCATGCAGGGGGTGGCGTATAGGGTGAAGAACGAGGCCAACGAGAACGCAAAGATAGAGCCCTCGGTCGAGATACTCCCGGAGGCTCACCACAATTGGATAGAGGGCTCTGCGAGGCCTATAATGGCCTTGACGAGCCCCCAAATACCTAAAGAGCATAGGAGGCGGGTGGAGGTCACTCTAGAACTGCTCGGCGGCGAGGCCTTCGAGGTAGAGATGACAGTCGGCGGCGTTTTGTCCTTCCTAAAGCACGTCGGCCTCGCCACGATCAACATAGCGGCCGAGAGAGGCGTCGATCCGTTAAAGACGCCGCGCATAGACGAGCTGAAGAGGAGGCTGGCGTGATAGCCCAAGCCGCCGCGCTGGCGGAGCTAATACCCCTAGCGATAGCCGCGTGGCAAGACTTGAAGAGGCGCGAAATCGATATCGTCGTGATAGCGGCTATGTATGTGCCGGCGGCCATCGCCTTATACTACTCCTTTAGGCCCATGTATATATTCTCGCTAGGCCTAGGCGCCGTCTTGGCGGCTGTAATGAGGGCCACCGGGAGCGGCTACGCGGACTCGCTGGCCATCTTGGCCCTCTCCTTATTCCCCCCGCCTTTTATCTTCCTGCCCACGCCCGCCGTTATTATAATCGGGACGTTAATACCCCTAGTCGGCACAGCCCTCTGGCTGGCCCTAGCCAATAGGGGCAGGCCTTGCAAAATGACTTGGAGCCAACGCCTAACACATATTTGCGCGAAGAGGGAGGAGGTGTTGAGGCATCCGTACAGATATATCGTGGGAGAGGCCGAGGACCTCGAGCGTTACACGCCGCCGAGGGAGATAGAGGGCGAATATGTAGTGGCCAAGTACGGAACCCCCTACGTCGCCTATTTAGCCGTGGGGTACCTGTTGTACCTAGCCCTTATAATATAGCGAAGTCCTTAAACTCGCCCCTATATTGTTCGCGCTGCACTATCACCTCCCTCACCTTCGTGCCTTGAGGGCCGGCGTAAGCCCAACGGAGCACTGCGTCCACGTCCCTCTCCTCGCCCTCTAAGACGGCCTCGGCGCCCCCCGGGATTAGGCGGACCCAGCCATTGACGTTATTACGCTGCGCGACCTCCCGCATTATTCTCCGGTAAGGCACCCCCGGGAGGTCTAGCTCTCCCTTAATTATTACGTGTAGACGAATTCTCATTCCTCGGCCTCAACGGCCCTGACGCCGATGCCGAGCAGTCGCCTAAAGACGCGGTCGATTAGGCGGATATAGACTCCTCTGTGGCCGACGAATGTGCCGAATTCGTCGCGTTTCACTGTGATTAATAGTTCTGGGCCGGCGAAGTCTACGTCTACTATATGTTTACTTATCCAGCCCACTGGGTGGAGCGCGCGGACCCAGCTCTTGAAGTCCAGCGTCATCTCGGCCAGCCTTATGCGGGCGTTTGCCTCGCCTTTCTAGGTTCTTTATGCGCTCGCCGCCCCTCCCCACGGCGCGGCCTAGATGGCCCTCCTTCACGAAGACCAGTGCGTCAGGCACATCGCCCTTTATGCCGAGCGACTCCTTGTCGGACTTAAACTCAACCGCGGTGATCACGTCGGCATCAGGCGCGTATACCCTAAACGCGTCGAGGATGTACCTCTCGGCGTCCGAGAGGCTCCTCTTCCGCATCCTGAGCTCCAGCGCCAGCCTAATGCCGCGCCTAGCGCCCGGCCTCACTATGTCCTTCACGCCCAGGTCTATCACGGCCGCCTTCTCCTCGCCCAAAAGCGCCTCGCGGAGCAGAGTTGCGCCGTCCGCCTCGCCTTCGCTGCGCTGGAAGATCGGGTCACCCGCCACTATTAATCTGCTGTTTCTGCCTATCCTGAGCAAGATCTCGGCCGCG
>JZWT01000080.1 GCA_000960885.1 Thermoproteus sp. AZ2
CCCTTTAGGGCGGGGAGGAGGTCGGATTTAAATAGCTGGACTTATAGCCCCATGAGCTTAGCCGGCATACGCTTCGACTACATCCACGCCGAGAGGATAGCTATGTTGCCTCCCAATACGCAGATACAGATACAAATGAGCTATCAATTCGAGGCAGATAGGGCCATGAAGAGGGGCGGAGCCCTCGAGCTGCCCTTTACGCTCACGCTGTCCTCTAACCCCAACGCCGTCACAATGACTATAAGGGGCGTCGCGCTAATTCAAGGAGATGTAGATCCGCGCAATCTGCCGCCGCACATAGCCGTGCCCGTGATGCAGATGGCGATGTTCGAGGCATCGCTTATTCTGAGGGAGCTGGGCATGCCGCCGCTGATAGCGGTCCAGCCGCAACAAGCCGGCCAACAACAGCCGCGGTATTTTTAAAGGTAATATATAGATCTCTAGAGTGCTCGTAGTTATCGCACTGGGGGGCAACGCGTTTTTGAGGCCGGGCGCCGAGCCGAGCCAGGAGGAGCACCTCCGAAATATTAAGGCCGCCGCGCGCGTAATCGCCGAGATAGCCAGAGAGGGCCACAGCGTAGTGGTTACGCACGGCAACGGCCCGCAGGTGGGGATATTAGACGAGCTACAAGCGATAGCGAATCGGCGATATTTCTCTCTGGACGCCATAGGCGCGGCCACCCAAGGCCTTCTGGGATACTTAATTGCGCAGTCCATAGACGAAGAGCTGAGGGATAGTGGGAGGGCTATAGCCGTCGTCACGCGCTCCCTCGTTAGACTGGAGGACCCAGCCTTCTCCAACCCTACGAAGTTCGTCGGAGCCGCCTATCCTAAAGAGGTGGCGGAGGCCCTCGCGGCTAAATACGGCTGGGCTATTAGGCTGGATAAGGCGAGGGGCTGGAGGCGGGTTGTGCCGTCGCCGGAGCCTGTAGGCGTAGTCGAGGCGAGGGCTATAAGGGCTTTGCTACAAGAGGGCTTTATAGTGGTGGCTGTGGGCGGCGGGGGCGTCCCGGTAGCCGATGGGCGGGGCGTAGAGGCGGTAATCGACAAGGATTTGGCCAGCCAAGTCCTCGCGAACGAGCTTGGGGCTAACGCGTTGGTTATCTTGACCGACGTAGACGGCGTATATCTAGACTACGGCACTGAGAGGCAGAGGGGGCTGGGCCGGGTCTCGGTCGACGAGCTGGAGCGGTATTATAGGGAGGGGCAATTCCCGGCCGGTAGCATGGGGCCTAAGGTCCTCGCGGCCATTAGGTTCATAAGAGGCGGGGGCGAATGGGCTGCTATCGGACGCCTAGAGGAGGGCTACGAGGTGTTTAAACAACGGAGGGGCACTATAATCCTGCCTTAATTCTAGAAAGCTCCACCTCCACCTCCTCGCGCTTCGCCATATCCCTAATCTTCACTACGCCCTTTTCCAGCTCCTTCTTGCCTATTATCACGAAATGCCTCACGCCGGTCTTGGCCGCGCGCTCGAGGGCCTCCCTAAGGCCCCATTCGCCTAGGTCGACCACCGCCGACGCGCCCTTAGCCCTTAAAGCCTCGGCGACCTCTACAGCTACGCCGTACGCCTCGCTGGACACAGGGTAGATATAGTAGTCTAGGGGCCTCTCGGCCTTTTCTATTCCGGCGGCCTCCATAAGCCTCTCTACGCCTATGGCGAATCCCAGCGCAGGCGTCTTTATCCCGCTGTATAGCTCTATTAAGTCGTCGTAACGGCCCCCTCCGCCGACGGCCAGCCTATATTGGCCCGCGAAGGCCTCAAAGACTATGCCGGTGTAATAATCCAGCCCTCTAACTATTGAGGGGTCCCAGGCCATGCGGCTTAATACGCCGAAGGCCTCCAGCGCCTTGACCACGGCGCGGTGCCTCTCGGCGAGCTCTTCATCGTATTTGGATATCACCTCGGGCGCCTCTGCGTAGGGCACGGCCCCTGAGATAAGCGATAGGAGCTCGGAGGCCTTCTCCCTATCTATGCCCAGCCCCATTAACATAGAGCTGAGCTCCTCCTCCGATACCTTGCCTCTTTTGTCCAACACTCGGTAGACCTCCTCGCTCGGCTTAATGCCTAAGGAGGCCAACGCCTTATCGGCGACGCGCCTATCGTTTATCCTAATCACGTAGTCGCCTATGCCCACGGCCTCTATCGCCTTTGCCATCAGCACGAGCACCTCGGCGTCTGCCCTAGGGCTGGCGGAGCCCACGAGCTCTACGCCGAATTGGTAGAACTCGCGGTAGCGGCCGTGTTGCGGCTCGTCGTAGCGCCAAACCTTAGTGAAGTAAAACCAACGCACGGGCTTAGGCTCGTCTAGCTTATATGAGAGCACTCTCGCCACGGGCACTGTCATGTCGAAGCGGAGCCCCAGCTCGCGGCCGGCCTTATCGCGGAAGTAGTATATCTCGTTGACGATATCTCTGCCCGCCTTCTTGGCGAGTACTTCGAAGTGCTCCACGGCGGGGGTCTCGACGCGTCTATAGCCGAAGGATTCGGCGAGCTTGGAGAGGGCCTCCTCGACGCGTTTAAGCGCATAGTAATACTCTGGCGTTAAGTCGCGCATGCCGCGCACAGGGCGCCGAAGTGAGTCCTCTAGGCCGGGCATATTATAATGCGGATCTGGTGATCCTCTCGACGTATATAGTTATTCCGTATTGTTTAAGATACGTCAAGATGCGGGGCATGAGCTTATTGCTCATCCCTATTAGCTCCGGCGGCGTCACCCCGGGCTCTAAGTCCTTTACCACGGTAGTTAGGGAAGCCGCTACTAGGCCTGTGGCCCTCTGCATAGCGGACCAGCCGCCGTCCGGCTCCACGAGGACCTCGTACGTGACGCGCTCCCCCTGGCCCTCCCCGACGATCCTCATGAAGACCACGTCGGGGACGTCGAACCTAAGCTTGTCCAAGAGAGCCGCCAAAATTTGCCTCGGCCTCACGCCCTCTATGGGCTCCTCCGACATTAGGCCGAGCTCCTTCAACAGCTTTATCTTCTCCACGTGGCCGGGCCATCTGAGGGTCTTCTCGTACATGTTCGGCACTTTTCCCGCCAAGGTCGACAGAAGGGTACGGAGCCCGTCGGTATAAAAGGCCTCCATCTCGCCCAGCGGCGTGTTCACGGGCTCTACCCCCGATAACGGCTCGACGGCCTCCACAGCGCCGTTTTTAACTACTCTGGCCGGCCTGGTGTACTCCTCTATTAAGTCGTGGGGGCTCCAAGTTATGGAATAGCCCAATGGCCCTACAGGGGTCTTCGGGACGCCGCCTACGTATATGCCTATAGAGAGCGGGCGCATCTCAGAGACTAGGCGCCCCGCCAACATATTAGAAAGGCCGGGCGCCACGCCCGCGTCGGGGATATAGCGAGCGCCCGACCTCTTAGCCGCCTCGCCTAAGCTGAGGGGGTCCTCCGGCATATAGGACACGTCGATTAGGTCTATGCCTTTCTCAATCACCTGGCGCGCATATTTAAAGGCCACCTGGCCGGGCAACGCGCCTATAGCTAGGTCGTAGCCGCCTAATTCGACCGACCCCAAATCGCCCTTAATTATGCCGGGGCAGTCGCCGCCCCTTATATCGACGGCCGTTATCTCGTGGCCTTTCTCGGCCAAGTGTTTAGAGATAAATCTGCCGATATTTCCGCACCCTAGCACTAACACCCTCACGCACTACGGCGCGCCAACGGTTTTAAATATTATCTGGGGATTGCGCGTGGGGATCCGGTTCGAGAACTTGGTGCTGGACTTATTGCCATCGCTCGGCCTAAGGCCTATCGCGAGCAGGTACAGGATTATTAAAGACGGCGTTGAGGTGGGCGAGGTCGACGTATTGGCGGAGGACGAGAAGGGCGTACGCTACGCCGTAGAGGTCAAGGCCGGCAAAATAGACGTGAGCGGCATTAGGCAAGCCTACGTAAACGCGTTGTTGCTCAACGCTAGGCCGTTAGTGGTCTGCAGAGGCTATGCGGACGACGCGGCTAAGAAGCTAGCGGAGGAGCTACGGGTGGAGGTCTACGCGCTCCCAGATTACGTCTTCCTATCCCTAGACGAGGTCGTAGGCGCCTTCACCTTGGCCTTTATTAGGGCTATAGCCAGCGTCTTCAGCGCGCTTAACGAGATAGATGAGCCCACGGCTAGGGCCCTAGCCGAGTGCCCAGATTATTCGTGTTTTTGCGATAAGGTCAAGAACTGCGAAGAGGTCTTTAGGAATTTGTCTAGGCGGCTCCCCGCCTCTTACGACGCCTTACGGAACCTAGCGATAATTAGGCTGGCTATTGGATCCGCGGCGCATCAAACCTTAAAAGGCTGAGGGCCGCTCAGCGTATGGAGAGGTTAGTGGCTGAGATAAAGGCTAGTTATAGGCCTAAGCTCAAGGTAATTGAATGGAGGGGGGACAGGCTCTCTTTGCTCGATCAGCGCCTCCTGCCCTTCGAGGTACGCTACCTAGAGCTAAAGACCGTCGACGGCGTCGCCGACGCTATAAGGAACATGGCGGTTCGAGGAGCGCCAGCGATAGGTATAACCGCGGCCTACGGCATGGCGCTTGCAGTTAAGGAGAGGCCGCTGGAAGGCTTGGAGCAAGCCTTAGAGGCGCTTAGGATTGCTAAGGAGAAGCTCGCCAAGACTAGGCCAACGGCACAGAACTTGTTCTGGGCGCTAGACCGCATGTACAAGAGGGCCGAGGCCGCCGTCCAAAACGGTGAAGCTAAAAATGTAAAGGATCTGGCTGATATATTAGGGAGCGAAGCCAACAAGGTATTCGATGAGGAGTTCGAGTCCGAGATACGCATGGGCCTATACGGAGTCCAGCTATTACAGCCGGGCGACGTGGTGCTCACCCAGTGCAACGCCGGCAGTTTAGCCACAGGCGCTTTGGGCACCGCGACCGCGCCTATCTATGTAGCGAAACACTTAGGCATAGACGTGTCGGTCATAGCCCCTGAGACTCGGCCTTGGCAACAAGGCGCTAGGCTAACGGCGTTTGAGCTACGCGAAAACGGCGTGAAGGTGAAGGTGATAGCGGATACGGCCGTCGGCCTAGTTATAAGTAGGAGAATGGTCAACCTGGCAATAGTCGGCGCAGACCGCATATTAGCCGATGGAACAGTATTCAACAAGATAGGCACTTTAAACGAGGCCGTCCTCGCGCATGAATTCGGAGTGCCCTTCTATGTGGCCGCTCCGGCCAGCACGTTCGACTTAGTCCATAGGCCGGAGGAGGTCAAGATAGAGGAGAGGAATCCAGACGAGGTGCGAACTGTTAGGACTGTAAATGGCAATGTTTACATAACTATGAGGGATATAGACGTCTATAACCCGGTTTTCGACGCCACGCCTCCCAAATATATAACGGCGATTATTACTGAGAAGGGCATTATAACGCAACCGCTGGATAGGAATATCAGGAGGCTTCTATCTGGTCCTCAAAACACTTAAAATAGGCTATCCGTAGAAGTTATTAGTCCATGTGAGGAATCTTTAATAAAGCGCGAATCGAGGTCCCCATGGATTTAGATGCCTTGGAGCGTCGCCTCATAGATGCGTTAATTTCGTTAATAAAGGGGTCTAGGGGAAGGGTAGTCAGCCTGCGGGCCGCCTCTTTGGCCAAAATGACGGGCCACGGAGACGACCATAGAGTGGTCCTCCGCGCCGCTCGCCTCTTAAGGGAGCTCTCCGACCTAAACCTAGTTAGAGCCAGCACCGAGGGCGCCGGGAAGAATAGAAGCTATAGGTACGTCTTAGACGAGAGCTCCGAACTGTGGCAACTTATACGCTACAGCCCCACTGTTAAGGCCAAGGAGGCCCTAGCCCAGCTGATTAAACGACGCTAACCTCGTGTTTTTAGATTTCTACGGCATACGTATAGACCAAGCGCTGTATTCACACCTGCTTCAATACATGGGGGATTCGGAGATCGACGCGTTGTTTAAGTCCATTAAGAGGCCGCCGGGGCGGTACTACATCAGAGCAAATACGGCGAAGATTCCGCCCGAGGTCTTGGCTGAGAGGCTGAGGAGCTATTTTAACGTGTATAGAGACGAGCTGTTAGAAGAGGCGCTTTGGGCGCCCGTCGAAGGCCCCCTTGAGGTGCCCGAGGCTAAGCGCCGCGTCATAGCCGAGAAAATAGCGGCTGAGAGCGTCTATATGGGCAGCGACCTCTACGCGCCCGGCGTGCTCAAGGCGCCAGGGGTTAAAGCCGGCGACGAGGTGAACGTAGTAAGCCCCGACGGACAAGTAGTAGGCTACGGCGTCGCCGAGATGGACGGCGACGATATGGTGAAGATGAGGCGCGGGCTCGCCGTGAGGATCCTAAGGAGCGTGTACAAAGCGCCGAAACTTAGGGGGCTTAAGGAGTATGAGGAGGGGCTCTTCTACGACCAGAGCTACCCAGCTATGTGGATCGGCGTATTGGCCAAGAGGCTGGGCGCAAGGCGCGTCGTCGACTTAAACGCCTCCCCTGGCGGTAAAGCAACGCACGCCGCCCAGCTAGGAATAGCCGTCGTCGCCTTCGACCGCTCGCGCCCAAAAATAGATAGGCTACTGGAGAACGCCAGACGGCTAGGCCTAGAGGCGCTTATAGACGCGGTGGTCCACGACTCCCGCTACCTAGATAGGGATTTCCCTAGGCTTGAGGGCGACGTCGCCTTTGTGGACCCCCCTTGTAGCGATTTAGGCGTAAGGCCCAAGCTCTCACAACACTCAACCATGGAGGAGGTGCTCCGCCTAAGCAAATACCAAAGGCAATTCCTCTCGGTCGCGCTTAAGCTGGCTAAATACGTCGTCTATTCCACCTGCACCGTTACGTATGCAGAAAACGAGGACAATATAAATTGGGCCGTGAGGGAGCTCGGCGCCGAGGTATTAGGCGTAGAAATACCGCCCGCCCTCCCGGGCTGGGGTTGCGACGGCTGTAGGCGATTTATGCCCCACGTACAAGATACGCCGGGCTTTTTCATAGCCGTGTTGAAGTCGAATAGGTAGGGTTCTGGGCGTAGCCTACGTATGGGATTCTCGCCAGGGCCCCTCGCGTGGGGGCCCTCACCGGCCC
>JZWT01000081.1 GCA_000960885.1 Thermoproteus sp. AZ2
CGTGTTATCACTACAGGAAATATTTATATCTCTTATGTCTAAAGCTATAGAGTAAGGCAAGCCCCCTACTCGGGCCTTAGTCTGGTAAAAGGCGCATTATGGCGTATCCCATAGAAGACTTGCCGCTGCCCGATTCGCCGACAAGGGCCATTACCTAGCCTCTTTCTAGCTTAAATGAGACGCTGTCAACCGCCTTTACAACTCCCTGCCTAGTTCTATAATATAACTATTTTCTACTATCAATACCGGAGCTACGCCACACTAAGAGTGAGAAATAAAAATTACGATAGCTCAAGCGTTTAAACCCTGAAAAGAGCCCTAATCATGGGCCCGTTAGAGGTCGTGGCAATCTTAGCCGTTTTAATAGGGGTCTGGTACCCGCTCGCGAGCGTTATAGGTCGTAGGATTAACGCCAGAGCCGCGTTGGCATGCGCCGAGCTCTGCGACGTGCGTCGGTATCTAGCGACCGGCACATCATATTTAGTGGAGCTTCAATGCGACTGGGCCAGATACGTAGGCGTATTCGTCCAGCGTCTGCCCTGGGATAATCCGCTGAACCTCATCGCCAGTCTACTAGCCGCTAGAAAGCCTCTAGCGCTGATAAAAATAGACTTAGGCAAAATCACTTCGTGGAATCTAGATATGTCCAGCAGAGGCGCGAGAGGCTTCGCCGAAAGAGTGGGCAAGTATTACGTTGTGAGGAGAAATGCCCCAAAGGCGTTAGTGCGCGAGCTTGCTAAGGCTGGGGAGGAGCTGGGGATCGTCAGGCTAGTTTTTGAGGAGGGCGCGCCTATAAGTATATATATCCCATCAACCGATTGCCCATCAATTATACATATATCAAAGACCATAATTAAAATTATTGAAAATTATATGGGAGGTAATACTTAAAAATATAGAAATTATTGTCCATCTATGGGCTTCTTTAATACGCCGGCGCCATATATTTTGGCTGGGCTGGTACTATATATTATAACTTATATGACATATTCTAGGTATATTGATAGAAAAATATGGAGCGCAGATCCTAATAGACCTACGCCGGCTAAGATGTATTTCGACGGGGTAGAATATTTCCCGGTATCTAAATATGTATTGTTCGGCTATCAGTTTAAGTCCGTCGCTGCGTTGGGCCCAATAGTAGGCCCATTAACAGCAGTTCTATTCTTCGGCTGGGTGCCCGCCCTCCTATGGGTCATATTCGGCAATATTTTCATCGGTTGGGTACAAGACTACTCCACCATGATGATGTCCATAAGGAGCGAGGGCCGCTCAATGGGGCCGATAACATATAAGTTATTAGGCGGAAGAGCTCGTACAATATTACTAATATATTTAATATTCTATTTAATAATTATTACTGCAGTATTTGAATGGACTATTATAGATGTGTTAAATAGAGTGCCGGGCACCTTCACCGCGGTGCTCTTCGTCTTAATAGGGGGAGTCCTCTTCGGGCAATTAGTCTTTAGGATGAAGATGGACGTATTAATAGCTACGTTAATAGCGCTGGCCGTAGTCCTCGCCGGCTATTTCTTTGTGGTTTACGTCCCCGCCGCCAAGTTGCCTTCTACGAACTTCCTCGACAGCCCGGCCGTTTTAAGCCAATTCCCGGCGCCTAAGGGCGTTAATCCAGCCACTTTGACGTGGCCTGGCACAAACACGGTCTTATTCTGGCTTGTAATTTTGTCTATAATATACTTCTTGGCCTCGATAACCGTAATGCCTAAGTTCCTATTGCCTACGGTCTATGTGGGCTATTTGCCCTCCATAATAGCGCTGGTGTTAGTGCTCTTGGCGGCAGTGTTGTCGCCCATAACGGGTCTCACGATACAACAAACCGCCTATTGAAGCACTATACGTAGACCCGCTGGTCAATCCCCAGGGCGGCCCCATATGGCCTATACTCTTCGTCACTATTGCTTGTGGCGCCATCTCGGGCTGGCACAGCATAATTTCCTCCGGCTTGACTTCTAAGCAGTTGGAGTTCGAGACAGATGCCTTACCCGTCGGAGGCGGCGCCATGATGACCGAGGGAGCGGTGGCCTTATCCTCTATTGCAGCAATAATGGTCTTGGCGACGCCGCCTGCGGGCGCCGCCGCCTATGTGCAAGGGGCCAGCCTACTCACGACTAAGCTATTGCATATACCGCCTATATTTATGAATATATTATATGGAATTTTTATATCAGTAATGGGGCTAATAACTTCAATGTTATTTGTTAGAGTATTTAGATTAACTATGGCTGAATTATTTGAAGGAAGTATTCTCGGTAATAAATATATATCAACACTTATTATATTAATAGTGGCTGGTTTCTTAGCCTTCGTAGGATCTTGGACAAATCTATGGATATTCTTCGGCGGAACTAATCAGCTACTGGCGGGCCTAGCGCTTTTATTAGTGGCCATATTCCTCGTCAGCCAGAAAAGGCCTTCTGCCTACGTCTTTATCCCCGGCATATTCATGGCTATAACCACGCTGGCGGCGCTCGCGTGGGAGACGTACGTCTACGGCATATACGCCGTATTGAATCGGCCCATAGGCGTACAAGCGGCTGCGGCTAAGCTTTATGGGCCGTGGATAGTGAGCGCATCTAACTATATCTCGGCCGCCATGGGAGTTTTCTTGTTAATCCTAGGCGTCATAATGACTTACTACTTAATAGGCGGTTGGCTTAAATATAGAAGAGAGGTTAAAAGATAGAAAATTTTTAAATCCACATTTTTTTATTTCTATGGGAATATTAAATCGTATAAGAGAAGTAGTGGAGGGCATGGCGGTCCACGGCCAAGCGACGTCTATACTGAGGATAAAGGCCCAGATAGACAACCTCTTCATGGTGATCACTCTCGGCGATATGTTGGGCATACCGCTGTTGCCGCCGTATTATTCTCTTAGGCTCTTGCCGTATATGTACCCAAACATACAAAACTGGAAGAGGTTTATGCTTAGGGAGAGGGACGTCACGGACCTAATATCATGATAGGGCTTAAGGGGCTTTTCGAGAGGAAGCCGAACCTGAAGGTGATAATATACGCCGGCAAAGGCGGCTTGGGCAAGACTACTTTAAGCGCGGCCACCTCGCTCCTATTGTCCGAGCGTAAGAAGACGTTGGTTTTCAGCACAGATCCCCAGGCGTCGCTCAGCGACGTCTTCGAGCGAGACGTCTTCGGAAAGGGCGAGATTATGATAAAAGATAATTTATATGTATTAGAGATAGATGCAGATAAACATATAAACGAATATATAAATTCTATAAAGAAAAAATATTAGATATGTATAAAATAGATAAATTGCCGCCAGACATAGAGGAATACATCGATAGCGCTGCGGCGGAGCCCGCCATGTACGAAAGCGCCGTTTACGACGCCATGGTCGACGTAGTTGCTAGGGGCGAATACGATTATTACATCTTCGATATGCCCCCCTTCGGCCACGGCATAAGGATGGTGGCCATGGCCGATATACTTAGCAAGTGGATTGAGAAAATAACAGAGCTGAGGAGACAAGCCTATGACTATGGGAGGGTTGCGTCGTCGCTAAAGCGCGCGAAGCTGACGTATGAAGACGAGATCTTAAACGAGCTTCAATACGTGCGTAATAGGATAGTCGCCTTCCGCGACATAATAACTAATAGGGATACGGCCGCCTTCATGATAGTGCTCACCCCTGAGAGGATGAGCATAATAGATACTGAGAAGGCCATAGAGATGTTCTCGTCGCTGGGCCTAGAGGTCTCGGGGATCGTCGTAAATCAAGTATATCCGCCCGAGCTCGCTAAAGACCCCAGAACCCCCGAATACATCAAGAATAAAATCGAGGAGCAGAGAAAACATATGGCTGAAATTAGGCGTAAATTCGGCGATATGGTAATAGCAGTTGTGCCAATGTTAAACAGAGAGCCTAAGGGCTTTGAGGCCCTCTCACAAATAGCTAAGGAGCTGTGGCAACCGAGCAGATCCCTCGAGGAGTACCTATGAGGGCTCTGCTTGAGACCAATACTAAGTTCTTCTTCTTCGGAGGCAAGGGCGGAGTCGGCAAAACCGTTATATCGGCCGCCGTCGCTCTCTACTACGCCCAGAGGGGCGAGAAGACGCTTCTGGCCAGCTTTAACCCAGTCCACTCGCTCTCCTCGCTCTTCGGCCAAGACTTAAGCGGAGGCGCCATAAAGCCCGTCTCCGGCGTCGACAACTTATATGCTCTTGAGGTCGAAATAGGCGATATAATAGATAAGTATAAGGAGAGGGTGTCGTCGCTTCTAAGGGAGATATTTAAATGGGCTGAGCTCCCCGTTGATACTAAGCCGCTTGTGGATATAGCTACTACTAATCCCTCGTTCCACGAGGCGGCCTCTTTCGATAAGATGATGGACGTCGTCTTAAACGAGGGCAGGAACTACTCGCGGATAATCTTCGATATGGCCGCCGTAGCGAACGCCGTGAGGCTGATCGGGCTTTCCAAGCTCTACGGCCTCTGGCTACAGAGAACGATTAAGATGAGACAAGATGCCCTCTCGCTAAAGTATCAGTTATCGTTTAGGAAAGAAAAGGCGCTTGAGGAGATAAAGAAGGACCCCGTGTTAAACGACCTCATATCTCTACAAGATAGATATGCTAAGGTTAGAGAGATTCTAGGAGATCCTGCGCAAACTCGCTTTATATTTGTCACGATTCCAACAATTTTATCAATATCTGTAGTTAAAAGATTTATAGATATGGTTAAGGCCTATGACATACCTATAGGCGGAGTGGTAGTGAATATGGTTATTCCGCCGGAGGAGGCCGAGAGGGACCAGACTGGCTTCTTGAAGTCGAAGGCGGAGGAGCAGACGAGGAATTTAGATCTGATAAATCGTTATTTCGGCGACTTAGTGCTGGCGCGGGTTAGGCTATTCCCCTCTGAGATAGTCGGCGTAGATAAGCTAAGGCTCGTGGTCGAGGAGTTGCTCAGATGAGGCTTTTGGAAATAATCAGAGACTTCTTATTCGGAGCCTTCTATTTAGACCTCTACAGAGAAACCAGCGAAATATATAGGAAGACTCTTCTGGCGACCGAGGTCCTAGTATTCGGCGACCTCATAGGAATACCGCTCTTGACATCTTACTACTCCCTTAGGCTTCTGCCTTATTTTTTAAAGGACTTATACGATTTCAGAAGAGAGACCCTTAAGGAAAGGGACGTGTTGGAGGAGCTCTCCCATATCGATGTCCACTGACTATTCTTGGCACACTATAGCTGTGGGCAATGGGATACTCGGCGTCTATAACTTCGCCGTCTTGGCGGCGCCGCCGGATTGGAGAATTGTAATTATGCCCATGGCCTCAGACGTATTCTCCCATATAACTAAGGAGGGGGTTAAATGGGTGAGAGACGGCGAGATAAGGCACTTCGTAAAGGCCGGCAGCTCTATTTATGAGCTGGAGATAAGAGTAAAGCCGGGTAAGTCGGTAAAGCTGAGCGGGGCGGCCGCCGAATTCGGCGGACACGAGGCGGTTTATGCGGTGAGGCGGGAGGGCCTTTTAAAAAGGGGCGAGGTCTTACTCCTAGAGACGTATTGCCCCGAGACCGACCGCACTATATCTATAAAAATTAAGGGCAAGACGGCGCCATTAGAAGTTATTAAATATTTAAAATATAGTAAATGTCATTAATGTTTTTCGAAAATAGCTATATAATAAGGATTTCTTAAGTAGATAGCCACCTTGGATAAGCCAGTAATTCGTATAATATTGTCTAGGTCCTTTTGTGCCAAAGCTGTATGCCCGCCGCCCCAGAGGTAAACAGCAGCCACCGAGGGCAGGGAGGCGGCGTCGGCGTTGGCGACCACTAATTTACCCCCTCGCCTTAACCGATCAACTAAACACCGAAGCTCCGCCAGAGGGTCGTATGAAAAATAGAATGAGTCGAAGGCCAACACAGAGTCATAGGAGGCCTTGGCCGCCTCACATGCGCTGTTGGCCAGCTCCACTCGGCCAGCGCCTATCATGGCAGCGTCGGCCGCTGCATCCTCTCGCCTATCATATGAAAAAATCTCGAGGCCAAGCTCCCTCAAGTCCTCGCCTAGGGAGAACACCTCGCCTAGATAGGGCACTAACACTTTCCCGGTGATATGCCTCTTAGCCGCCTCTAAGAAAGCGGCTCGAAATGCTCTGTGCCAGCTCGAGGTTATCATGGCCGCCTTTATCAGCTCCGCCGCTTCGTCTAGCTTAGCCAACGATCGCGAGACCGCATCGTGGAATTCTATAAATTGAAGCCCCAGCGATGACCGTAGCAAGGGCGGCCTTGATTTGACTATGCTATTTATATTATGTCTACCTATATTTAAGATGTGTAGAAGAATCGACGAATATCTATTAGTTAAATCCTTTAAGAAATCTGTCCACCACCTGGAGGCGTAATAGATACTGACGTTCGAGATATCTCTAGGCGGCCCTATAAGCTCCAACTCGTTTTTTATTACTAGGGTTCTTTCATCGTCGGAGAAAACGTCGGGCACAGATTATTCTATTAATTCAGATTTTATTCTTTCCGCTAATTCTATAGGGTTTTTTATGGGGCCTTTATGTACTAATTTATCGTTAATGATTATTAGGGGTAACCTCCCAGTTCTATGCCTAGCCATTAGGTATAGCCCGCGTAACGTCATAGGGCCTGTTATTCTAACCGGCGTATCCCCTAGCTGAGATAATAGAATAGCTATAGGCTCGAAATCCTTATACTCGGAATTCTCTGTCAAGGATATCTTAAAAGCTCTGGCGACCTCGTCGCAAGTCCTGCATATACCTATCTCAGTGGGCACAAAGGCCACTATCTCTATCCACACATGTGGACTGTATAATTTTTATATAAATATTATGCCTTAGAGCTTAATGGAGGTGTGCACTTAATAATAATCCCCTTGGCCACAATCCTATAAACTAAGCACATTTCCTCGATTCCAGCGCAAGGGGCTCTGCAGAC
>JZWT01000082.1 GCA_000960885.1 Thermoproteus sp. AZ2
TAGGGGTAAATAAAAAGGGAGGAGAGGAAGTCGTAGAGAATAGACCGAAAAAGGGGGATTTGCCGGGGGATCATTGCCCCTCGCCAGTGGGGCCCCCGACGCCTCCTCCGCAGTGGCCCCCCGTGGGCTTTACGCCCTTCAGCTTGGCGGCTATCTTGGGCACATCTGCCGCGCCTGTCCTAACGGCGAATTCCTCCTCCTTAGTCATAGAGGGCCATTGGTACTCGCGGCCGGCCACGTCCACGGGAGTGCCCGGCATTATGTAGAGGCTGGGCGGATCTGTGCCGAACTCCGGGCCCATCGGCACGGCGCCGCGCCTCTTGGCCTCTCTATATATTATGCTGTTGGGGTCGTCCATATCGCCGAATATCCTGGCGCCGGCGGGACACACTCTGACGCACGGGGGCACTCTCTCGTACTCGGGCAGAGACTCGTCGTAGACGCGGTCTATGGCCAAGACGCACTTCTTGCTCACGCCCTCCACAGGGTCAAAGATTATGTTGCCGTAGGGACACGCGTTTTCGCAATAGCGGCAGCCGATGCACACCTCGTAGTTTATCACAACCACGCCGTCCTCCCTCCGCTTGAATATGGCGCCGGTCGGACACACCTTGGTGCAAGCTGGGTCGCGGCATTGGAAGCAGCTGATCGGCACGCTGAAGGTCTTGGTGTTCGGGTATTCGCCGGTCTCTACTTGTAGAACGCGCATAAAGTAAACGGACCAGGGCGCCTTGCCCGGCTCAGGCCCCCATGGATTTAAGTCGTACATAGGGCCGTAGCAGCCGCTGGAGTGCCACTCCTTACACGCCAACATACACGCCGCGCATCCGAAGCATTTGCTTAAGTCGGTTAAGATGGCGAGCTGGACCATGGCTACACCCCCTCAGCCTTCTTGTTTTTCGTAAACATGGCCTTATCGAAGCTGTAGCCCATCTTCCCCTCTATGGCTTGCTGGAATTGTTGCCAGGCGGTGTTGACCTCGTACCAGCTCACGCCCATCTCTTGTGGAGTCTTGTAGGCGTTGTAGTTGAATACGCCTATTTCCCAAGCCTCCGAGCCGACTATCAGCTTAGGCGGCGTCTTAACTATGGGGTCGGCGTTGCCCCAAGCCGACTCGGGCTTTTCGCTGGCTATCCTCACTATTTTCACGCGTAGGTCGCCCCACGCGGTCTTGCCGCTGAATGGGTCAAAGTTTAGCGTCGGGTATTTGCCTTGTTGGACAGCCGCTATGAGGCCGTCCACGGTGTATTGCGAGTTGGGCACTCCGCCCAGGCTCTCGGCCCTAGTGTATACATATATGTCGTTAAACATAAAGCCCTTGGTGACCTCTACGGCGTTGGGCGGCAAAGCCATCATGCCCGCCCTGGCGTTTCTGGACTTCCAATAGCCAACTACGCCGGGCGCGATGGCCTCCGTCAGCTTCACCTGGCCCCTCGCGACCTCGCCGCCTCTGCTCGTCAGCTCTATCCAGTCCCCATCCTTTATACCGTATTGGGCGGCGGTCTTGGGGTTCATCCAAATCAACGAGTAGGGGTTCAACTGCCTCAGCCACGGGTGGTGGTTCTCCCAGGTGTGGTAGAACCACGGCGTCGTCTTTCTGTTTAAGGTAGCCAGGGGGTATTGATCGGGCGGCGAGCCGTCGGGCGTGCTCCAATCGAGCAGCGGATACCAGGCAGGGATCGGGTTGTAGTATTTCTTGATTATATTCGCCACGTGGGTGCCCCACCAGTCGCTGGGCGGCGACGCGTTCTTCCGCGCTAGGTCTAAGTACTTGGAGTCGCCCGTCTTCTCATACATATAGTAATAATAGGCGTTGTAGCCGCGCCATAGGCCGTAGGCCGCTAGCTTATACTTCTGTATAATCTCTGAGTATAGCTGTAGTATCACGGGCTTGGCGTACGGCATTAGGCCCACGCTGACGGCCCAGTTCAAGTAGCCCGTGTTTACGTGGCGATAGTACCTAATCTCCAGCGGGAGCTCGTAATAGGCGAAGGCGTGTCCAACCGTCTGCGTGCCCGGGCTCACGCCCGGCGGATATACGCCGTTATTCACAGGTATTTTCTGAGGCGGCGGATAGGTCTCCTTGCTGCTGTAGCTGGAGGCGGGTATGAACCCGGGGTATACGTACATCTTTATCTGGTCGGGGTTGGGCTCGCCCTTACAACATGAAGTCCCGCCCTTACCTCTGGCCATGAAGAGTACGCCGACACCAGGCGCGTATTGCCACTTCCACAGCCAGTCGTACATGAGGTTGGGGTACATGGGGTTGCCGTTCTCGTCTACGAAGCCCGGCAAGCCCAGCTCTGTGCCCAGTATTATCTCGCCGTCGCTCCACGGTCTAACCTCCTTAAACAGCGGCGGCAGAATGGGCCACTCTATATTGTCCGCCGGCCCATATACAGCGCTCGTGGGCCTATCCAATAGGCTATGCTCGCCGTAACGCTCGTAGAACGTGGTATCGGGTATAACTAAATCGACGCAGGGCACCGATCCGCCGTAGAACGTGTCGACTATCGCCACGAAGGGTATTCTATACCTCCCATCGGAGTCCTTCTTGAGCAATAGGCCCAAGTCTTTATCTATATCATAGGCGTTGTCCCAATAGGGGTTCGTTATATGCCACAATAGGAACTCGACTCTATAGGGCCACTCGAGGCCTGCGTCGATATTCACGGCCGTGTAAACCCTGTGCAGGGCGAACGGGAACTCCCACGAGAAGCCCCTATCTATGAGCAACGGATGGCCGTTGTCGTCGACTACGACGTTGTCGGGCGTGTAGTTGATGATCTTTGTGGTCACAGATATCGCCTTCGGGTAAGGCACCTTATATACGTGAGCGATCTGCACCGTGCCGTCGTTTAGTATCCTCTCGGTTATCATTGTGCCGCCTACGACGCCTATGAGCTTCTCGCCGTTGGGCCCAGTGAACATGGATGGGTTAGCCGCGTAGTCTTCGGCTGTGACGCGCATCCTCGGGTCAGGCGGAGTTATATAGGGCGGCCAATAATCGCCGTCGGGAATGGGCCAGGGCGCCGGCGGCTTATACATCCAGCCGCCCGGAGTATCCACAGCGCCTACTAGGGCCAACAACAACCCGAAGGCCCTAGTGGTCTGGAAGCCGTTGGTGTGAGCAGATATGCCCCTCATAATATATACGGAGAAGGGAGTGCCGATGAAGTAGTCGTGCTGCCTGCCCAAGTAGTCGGTCCACTTAGCCGGTATGACTACTCTGCCGTTGTTTAGCAGATCGATAATCTTCTGGGCTATCTCCCTTATCTTATATGCGGGGGTCCCGGACACGGCCTCAACGTTTTCGGGGACCCAGTCTGACTTGAGGGCCTCCTCCTCTATAAGCGTAAAGGCTGTGCGCACGTTTACGGTGACGGCCTCAGCGGTGTCCGGCCCCTTAGGCACAGTCGCAGTCCCGCGGTATTCTAGCATGGGCGACACGCCCTTTTGCCAAGGCACCTCGGTGAATGGATATATGTTGCCGTCATCGCCCATCACAGCCGGCACCCAATTGCCCTTAGAATCCTTGACCCTCAGGAAGAGGCCCGTGTTGGAGGCTTGCGGCGGGTCGATCGTGTAGTCTGGGTTGGTTATGACCAGCCACGGCGCGTTGGTGTACCACTTTAAGTACTCCTCGTCTATGGCCTTGACGCCGTTTTTCCAAGCCGATATGAGCTCGTGGATAATCGACCAGACCACCGCGCCGTCGGTGCCCGGCGTAACGGGCAGCCAATCGTCGGCGACCTCGCCGAAGTTGGCTATCCTGGCGGGGTCCATATATACCACCATGCCGCCGCGGTCCTTCACTTTAGTTATCTCCCTCCTAATTATGGTTGGGAAGTGGTCCTGCGTAACGCCGGCTAATATTAATAACTTGGTATACCTTGAGTCCCAGCCGCCGTACTCCCACCAAGTCCCGCCGAATATATACGAGCCCCCGGAGGCGACGTTTGTGGCGCAGAACCCTCCATGGCCGGCTTGGTTCGGGGAGCCGAACATTGCGGCGAACCATGTATTTTCTGCTGGATTGTACTGGTCGCGCCCGGTGAAGTATACGAATTTCTCTGGGCAACACTGGTTTATTTGCTTCATGCCCAAGAAGCCGTACTTCCATCCCCTCTCCTTTAGTATAGCCGCATCGTCCCCGTTGACCAAGATGTCCAGCATATCGTCGTACGTGATCTCTATGAAGTCGCCTTGGCACCTCTCGCTGCTGGGCGCTCTCAACAGCGGCGATCTGAGACGAGCAGGCGATAGGTAATGCATCATGGTCGACGGCCCAATGGGGCAAGTGGCGCCCTCGTTCCTAGTATAGATAGAGCCGCTGATAAACCTAGGCAATTTATTAGGAGTTATTACCACCTCTAGGTTACATCTGCCCAAGCAGCCGTAGCAAGTGGTGAAGGCCACTACGTCATTAGTTGTGCCCTCGAGCTTCACCTCGCCGAACAGCCTATTGAACAAGAACCGCTCCTTGGCCGTAGCGGCCGCGACGGCTGCCGCCGTGCCCGTGACGGCGGCCAGCTTTAAGAAATCCCTCCTAGATAGCTTCAGGTCTACGACCACCATGGCCCCCACTGGCTAGTGGCGCTTGTTAGAGGGGTGAACGGCGTATAGTAATAGGCAGTCGCTATGACGATGTATCTAAGCATATATCCGCCCGCCATTACGGCGATGAATATAATAGGTATAGCTATTTTTGCAAAGTTGCCTAACGGGTCTACTCTTAGTAGGGTTATTTCTAGGAGGAGGGGTATAGCTATTCCCAACGCGATGACGAAGCCCCAGAAATATGGCGCATATTCGCCGAGGAGCAACTGGTCCAGCTGAATCCTCGTCTCCATGTGGTTAGCCAATGCGACAGAGATGAACAGAACCCATGCGAACGCCTCAAAGACCACGGCCAATAGATCTATCCAGCTCACCTCGTGCACGAAGTGCCTCAGCTTAGCTATGTCGGACCCCTTCTCGAGCTTGACGAAGCGGCCTAATAATAACATGAAGGCGGCGCCGTAGCCCAACCCCGACGATAGCCATAGGAACGGCAAACTGCCGTTCCACCAGAACGATCTCCCGCCGGCCGCCGAGAATAGAAATGCTGTATATACTATAGATAATATGGCATTAATAATGATTATTATGTAGAGCGGAGCTAATGCCTTTTGTAAAGCCTTTATAAACATAGAGCCAAGATATATGAGGCCCCATAACACCATGCCCCCTAGAAACATTACTCCCCAATCCATCCAGCTCTGGGCCAACCTCCCGTTGGGCCAGCCTATAAATATGATATTAGCCGCTCTGTCCGGTCTCCCTAGGTCTATTACGAAGAACGCCAGCGCTATTAGGATAAAGATCCACCCCGCCATCATGGCGTACTGAGTCGCCATGCCCCTTATTTTCCGGAACTCGTAAAACGCCGCTAGCATCATAGTGGCGGCGCCCAGGGCGGTGAAGAAGACGGCGGCGGCGATCCTCCAGCCCCATATCATCTCGAAGCCCGGCGGCATATAGGGCCCCCAGCCGCTCCAGCTTATAGGCCAGGTTTGGGACATGATGCTAACTTATCTCCCCATATTCTTTAGCCTTGCTTTTAGGGGAGGAAAAATAAGTCCTATTCAGTCAATTTAATATAGAGATTAATTTTTCATTTTTGTGAAATATTTCGAGATGGCGAGGCGGCCGAGGGCGCAGTCGAGCCCTAGCCTATAGCCTTGTATTTTGCAATACGACGCGGCCACCACTACGTCGATGTCTTGTTCCCCCTGGAGGAAGACGGCAGTTTTACAACCGTCGGGGAGCTTCACAGAGGGGAGAAACTCCAGCATGGCCTTAGCTATAATCCTCTCGGCCTTCATAACCTCCTCCACGGGTACCGAGAGGTGTTGAGCTATCGCCCTAATTACGTTACGCCTAGCAAACCTCTCCGGCAAAAGCACTTGTACAGTTCTCCCAAACTCGCCCGCACAGAAGTCGAGCGGGGTTCTGCCCAGCCTCCTCAGCCCCGCCATTAAGAGCCTTATATAGGCCTCTACCTCTTCGTCCTCGAATTCGGCGAGGTCCCAATCGGACTTCAACTTCTTAACGGCCGCGGCTAAGACGGGGGCTGGGGCGCGCCCCTCTACGCCGAGCATGGCCAAATAAAATGCGCCCCTCGGTGTAACCATATAGGCGCCTTTGCCCAGCCTCGCTATAAGACCTTGCTCGGCCAACTCTAAGGATCTCCTATACACTGTGGCTATGCTGAGACCCATCCTCTTAGCTACATCGTATAACGACGCCGTGGGCGAGCGCCCTATTGTTGATAACAGGAGCGTGGTTAAAAGCGAAATAGCACGCGGATCTATATGAACCATATAAGAAAATTTAGATAACTATTAATTTTTATTCCTCTCTATCTTTATTCTAAAATATATGTTTTATATATCGCTTTTAATTAAATGTTATTATATTAAAAATTTTATATTATTAAAATACCATTAATTTGTTAAATATAGACATAATCTGAGTTCATTAGAGGTGGGCTCTATGGTGAACGTTCAATAAGATTTATATCGGTGGGCCCGCTGGGCGGCATGTCTAAGTTCCTCAGAGAGTCATCCGGCCTAGTAAGGGAAATAGGTCCCTGGGCCGCGCTCCTCATGAACACCGCCTATATCACCTTCCAATCCGGGTAT
>JZWT01000083.1 GCA_000960885.1 Thermoproteus sp. AZ2
CCCCCGAACGTCGTCGCGCTTAAGGATATAAACCTCCGCATAAACGACGGCGAATTCTTCGTCGTTTTGGGCCCCTCCGGCCACGGCAAGACCACGTTCCTAAGGGTATTGGCGGGCCTAGAGGTGCCGACTAGGGGCAGGGTGCTCTTCGACGACGAGGTCATAGTGGACGTGGAGAAGAAGGTGTTCGTCGAGCCCCCTAAGCGCAACGTGGGGATGGTCTTCCAGAACTGGGCCCTCTACCCCCACATGAAGGTCTTCGACAACATAGCCTTCCCCCTAAAGATCCAGCACTTGCCCAAGAGGGAGATAGAGGCTAGGGTCAAGGAGATAGCCGAGGTCCTCGGGCTCGCCGAGCTCTTGAACCGCTACCCCCGCCAGCTCTCGGGGGGCCAGCAACAACGCGTGGCCATTGCGAGGGCCCTGGTGAAGAGGCCGCGCCTTTTGCTCATGGACGAGCCCTTCAGCAACTTAGACGCGAGGATTAGGATAAGCGCCCGCGCCTTCGTTAAGAGGCTACAGAGGGAGCTCAAGATAACGACTATATTGGTTACGCACGACCAACAAGACGCCTACTCAGTCGCCGATAGGCTGGCCGTGCTCCGCCGCGGCGTAGTTCAACAGGTGGGCAGCGTCGAGGACCTCCTGGAGAGGCCCGTCAACCTCTTCGTGGCGCAGTTCCTAGGCGACCCGCCCATGAACGTCTTCGAGGGCAAGCTCGTGGGGGAGGCAGGGAGATACGTAGTGGACCTAGGGCCTTTAAAGGTGCCCGTCCCCGGCTCAAGCGCCTTGGCGGAGCGCGTGGGCCAAAAGGTGTACCTCGGCGTTAGGCCCGCCCATATATACATAGCGCCCGCCCCCCAGGGCCAGGAGGACGTGGCGCTCCCCAAGGCTAGGGTGAAGCTGGTGGAGGTCACCGGCTTCGTCACGACGGCGCTTGTGGAGTGGGGCGACCTAGAGGCGAGGGTGGAGGTCGTCGGGAGGCCGCCGGCGGAGGGCTCGGAGGCCCCGATATTTATAAGGCCGTCGGCGATTAAGCTCTTCGATGAGTCCGAGAAGGCCATACTCTAGCTACGAGGTAGCCGCCTCGGCGCCCGGCCGCCTAGACTTCTTGAACACGCACCAAGACTACAAGGGGCTCCCCGTCGTCTCAGTCGCCGTTAACCTCCGCACATATGCGTGGGCCCGCGGAGGCGCGCCCGGGGCGTGCGGAGTGCAGTCGGCCAACACGGGCGAATCCGCCGAGTTTAGGCCGGGGGAGCCGCCCAGAGGCCGCTCCTTCCCCGACTACGTCAAGGCCGCGGTGATCGCCTTGGGCAAGGCCGGGGTCGAGGCGCGCGGCTGCGAGCTGTTGGTCGAGGGCGAGGTGCCCGTGGGGGCGGGCATGGCCTCCAGCGCCGCTCTGCTAGTCGCCGTGGCGGCCGCGCTCTCGTATATTTGGGGCGGGAGGACCGACCCCGCCTTCATAGCGGAGGTCGCCTATGCGGCGGAGCGGGAGGTCATGGGGATACCCTGCGGCCGCCTAGACCAATACGGCTCAGCCTTCGGCGGAATAGCGTATATCAACACGCGGCCCCCCTACTCCGTCGAGGGCCTGCCGCCCGTAGAGGGGTCCTTCATAGCGCTGGACAGCGGGATAAGGCACTCGACCGCCGAGATACACCCGAGGAGGCAGGCGGAGCTCGACGAGGGGCTGAGAGCTCTGGCCTCCATAGCCCCGCCCGGCTTGAGGGAGAGGCTCTCGGGGAGGCACTACGAAATAAAGTGGGAGGAGTTGAGCGAGGAGGAGCTGAAGCCCTATCTGGCGAAGATACCCGAGGCCTCCGCCAAGAGGATACTCTTCACGCTCAGGATGCACTCCTCCACCTTAAAGGCCCTGGAGATACTCAGGGGGAGGAAGGCCGAGGCGCCCTACATACCGCCGAGCGCCTACGAGGGCCCCGATTGGCGGGCGAGGGCGGTGGGCGCCGTGATGACCTACCAACACGCGCTCCTCAGAGACCTCTACGACGTGAGCCTCCCCGAGCTGGACAAAATCGTCGAGGGCGCGGTTAGGGCCGGCGCCTATGGGGCCAAGCTCTCGGGGGCGGGCCTCGGCGGAATTGTGATGGCCCTAGCGCCAGAGCAAGCCGCAGAGGGGGTAAAGGGCGTGGGCGAGGCGAGGAGGTGGGTCTTGAAAATAGATAGGGGCCTCGAGGTCAAGGCCCTATGAGCGAGATTAGGCAGGACCCCACTACGGGCGACTGGATATTGGTGGCGCCGCGCAGGGTCTCCCGCCCCTGGCAGCCCTCGGACTTCTGCCCCTTCGACCCAGGCGCCCCCGAGACCGGCTACGGCTGGGACGCCTTGATCTTGCCCAATAGGTACCCCGTCGTTGCGCCGGACGCGCCCGAGGTCGAGCCGGACCCCTTCTACGCCAGGCTGAGGGCCTACGGGAGGGCCTTAGTGGTCGTGGAGACGCCGGAGCACGGCCTAGACGACATAAGCGATTTGCCCGAGGCCCAAATACGCAGAGTGTTGGGGCTGGTGGCCGAGGAGATGGCTAAGGCCGCCTCAGACCCGGCTATAGCCTACTTCCTCTTCTTTAGAAATAAGGGGAGGGAGATAGGGGTTTCTCTGACACACCCCCACTCCCAGATCTACGAGCTGCCGGTGGTCCCCGCCAGAGTGGCCAGGGAGCTCGAGAGGTCTAAGAGCTATTACGAGGAGCGGGGGAGGTGCCTACACTGCGACATAATATCGGCCGAGTCTAAGTCCAAGAGGGTCGTCGCCTCTTGGCCTCGGTGGATAGCCTTCGTCCCCTTCTACGCCAGGTGGCCCCACGAGGTCCACCTATACCCTACGCGGCATGTCCAGCTGTTCACCGAGCTGGGCGAGGAGGAGCTGGACGAGCTGGCGGCCGCGCTTAAGCTTGTGCTCTGCGGCTTGAACAAGGCCTTGGGCAAGCCCATGCCCTACATGATGGTGCTGCACCAGGCACCCCTCAGAGGAGGCCCCTACCCCCACTACCACCTCCATTTCGAGATCTACGGCATGTATAGGCCCGACGGCAAGCTCAAATACGCCGCGAGCGCCGAGACCGGCGCAAATATCTACACCCTGGACACGACGCCGGAGGACGCCGCCGAGAGGATTAGGGCTGGCGTGGAGATCTGCAGTGCCAGTCGACTGGGCCACGCTTAAGGCGGCCGAGGCGGCTAGGCGCAAGGCGGCCGACCCGGAGGCCCGCGCCGTCTTGAACGCCTTGATTAACAAAATCCTAAACCCCTACTCGCCCAGCGGCGACGTAGTCGTCGTGAGGGCTAGGCTGAGGGGGAGGCGGCTGACCGTCGTGGCGGTCGTCAAGGGGCGGCGCAAGACCTATACTTTCGTCGTGTGATTGACGTAGTCCTTGGCAAGCTCCTCCACCTCAACGTAGCCGTCGGCGACTTTCTTAACCTTACCCCCCTCGATTAAAAAGGCCATGGGGACCCCCGTCACGATGCCGCCGAGCGATAGGGCGTATTCGTGGGCAAGCTCGTAGGCCAGCTCGGGGTCCTCCGCCAAGTGCCCCAGCCTCTCCTTGGCGCAGCGCCTAAAGTCGCCGAACTTGCGCTGGGCGTGCTCTAGCTGCCTCTCAATCGCCTCGGGCTCGTTGCGGACCTCGTCGGTGATCCTGAAGAGCTCCAGCATATACTCGACCCTCTCCCTAGGGTCTTGGACGCAGAAGGCCGAGACGTTGGCCAAGAAGCTCTTCTGGGCCGTCGTCAAGGACCCGGCGTCTTTCCAGAGGGAGTAGTGGATGGGGAGGTAGACCAGCTCCACGTATAGCCCGGACTTAAGCAAGTCGCGCCAAGAGGCCAAGGCGGCCTTGGCGCAGAACGGGCAATTTATGTCGTAGAACTCCACTAGGTACCGCTCGCCCTTAGAGCCGAGCCTAGTTATTAGGGGCTCCACGTATTTCCGCTGTGGAAAGATATTTTTAAGGCTTAAACGGGCCGTGGGATACGGCTACTTCGAATACTTCGACGAGGAGGGCGCGCAGATGTACGAGTGGCTGGTGAGGCTGAGGCTCTTCGAGTGGGCCTACCGAATAGCCCTAAGGGAGCTGGAGGCCGCGGCGCCGAGGGGCTCTAGGGTGTTGGAGATTGGGCCCGGGATCGGGCGAGTGCTGGAGTTGTTGGAGCGGCGGGGGTATAGGGCCGTGGGCGTAGACGTATCGCCGGCTATGTTGAGGCGCGCCAAGAGGAGGACCAGCGCCGACTTGCTGGTGGGCGGCTCCTGGCGCCTGCCCCTCAGAGGCGCCTTCGACGCGGCCCTGGCGGTCTTCGTCTTGCACCACTGGGGCGACCACAGCTCCTCGATCGATTCGGTTGCCCGCGCGCTGAGGCCCGGCGGAGTCTTCGTGGTGCTCGAGGCCGACCTATCCAGAGCACCCGCCGCGGGCCACGGCTGCACCCCGGAGTGCTTGAGGGGGGCGCTGGAGGGGAAATTCGACGTGGAGGTCAAGCGGCGGTGGCCTCTATTAATCGCCAGGGCCGTGAGAAGATAAATATTGGGCGTCGATAAATATATGCAGATCCTGTCCCTAATAAACGACGCCGTTTTAAAGCCCCTCGAGGATATAGAGAACAGCGCCGAGGGGATAATAGAGATGTTCACCGAGCAGCTGAGCGCCCCCAGGGTCAGAGTCGTCGCGGTGGCTAATCCCATAAACGAGTGCTCCATATACGAGGAGCCCAGGGCTTGTAGATCTATAGCTGGGAGGTACGAGCCCGGGATCATGGCGATCAACTACCACGCAGACGTCCACACGCTCCTGCACCTATTGGCCCACCACCTACAGGCGGCCGAGATGGGGGAGAGGTTTTGGGAGTCTAGGAGGGCCGAGGAGCTCAAGCTCCCCTGGGAGCTGAGGCCCAGCGAGATAACGGCTGAGCTGAGGGCGATCCAGCTGGCCAAGAGGGCTCCGCCGAGGGTCTGGCGTATATGGGCCGACGAAATTAAGCCGAAGATAAAGGAGTTGGACGAGGCTATAGCGCGGCTTAGGGCCGAGGCCGAGCTCTTGGCCGCGGCCGCCAAGAGGGCTCAGGCGTAGCCGAGCTCGCTCAGCCTATTGACGAGCCAATCCCACAGACGCCTGCCGGCTCCGCTGAATAGGGCCAGGTAGAAGAATAGGGCCGAGGCGACGGCGGCTGAGGCGGCCCACCGAGCCGCCACGGATCTGGCTATGGCTGAGTAGAGCGGGTCGGCCGCGGCGTAGGACGCGAGGACGAACGGAGCAACCATAAGCGCCATTAGGATTAGGGCGAGGAGCGAGGACACGAGGGCCCTGGCGCTCACCCTAATGGGCCTCACCGCCATGCCCGGCTCCCTTATCTGCGGCTGGCCCCAGAAGGCCCCTATCAGCCAAGCGAACGCCGGCATTACCAGCGGTATCTCGGCCGCCGCCGCGGCCAGGTAGATCGAGGGGCGGAACGCGAGGGACTCCACGGCGTATGCGGCGGCCCAGGGGGCCACGACTGCCGCCGTCAAGGCGGTCCTGGCGGACATCCGGTATCTGATATAGGCGTAGTGGTCTACGGCGAAGCTTATCCAAGGCCTCTCCAAGCTCAAGCCGGGCGTCAGCCCCGAGAACGCGGCGAAGAACAACAAGTAGAAGCTGAGGGACGAGAGGAGGAACACCTGGGGCGTAGGGAGGCGGGGGAGGGCGGCTAGGTAGGCCAAGGCGCCCGCTACAGAGGCGGGGACCATGAGGGCGAACACGTTCACCCTGGCGGGCCCTCCCGGCGCCCCCATGGCCGCCGCCCCGCGCGAGGTGGTGAGCCAAGCCAAGCTCCACAAATCCCTAAAGCGCATGCGGCGCACGGAGCGCTCCGGCTGTGCCGGCGCCAACACGCCGTATGCGTCCGTCGAGAGGCGCGAGATCTCCCTCAGCGGCAGCGCGTAGACGGCTATTAGGGCCGCCGCGGCCGAGGCGGAGGCGTAGAGGGGGCTCGGGCTGATTAGGCCGTAGAGCACATCGGCGCGGGGGTAGGCGTAAGCGCTCGCCACTAGGTAGGCCGCCAAAGCCGCGGCGCCCGCCAGCCTCTGGGGGGCGGGCTTAAAGGAGAGGAGCGTGACGGCCGAGCCCATCACGAGCGCTATGGCTATGAGCGACGCGGCGTAGTAGGCCGCGCCGCCGCCTATTAACGGCGCCGTGTAGGCCGCGAGGACGAGCGCGTATATGGCGGAATCCCCCAAGACGCGTATGAGGTAGACGGCTACAGGGCTCGCGGGCGTGGCGAAGAGGAAGTCGGCCTCGGACCTAAGCAACATGGCTATGCCCGTTGAGGCCGAGGGGATAATGAAAAGGGCCAGCAACAAGCTCGACATCTGGAGTATGTAGGCGGGCCCGAGGTAGCCCGCGCGGGCGGAGGCCCCTATGGCTAAGGCCAAGAGGAGGTACGTCAAGATGAGTAAGGCCAAGCCGGATCTGCCGTACCTCTGCTTTATGTAAAGCGAGAGCAGCCTTAGGGCGCCCAGCGCCCTCATGGCCTCGCCGCCTCCTCGGCCAACACCTTAGCCGCTGCGTAGTCCATCTCCTCGCCGGGGGCTTTGAGGGCTAGGCGGCCTCCGCAGTATATCTCGACGACGGGCGAGCTCGATATGGCCACGACCCTCCACTTAGGCCTGGCGTAGTCGAGGAC
>JZWT01000084.1 GCA_000960885.1 Thermoproteus sp. AZ2
GGATGAGCTGCTTTTCAGGGCGCTTTCCGCGATCTCGTCGCAGCACGCCGAAATTAAACAGACTCTTGAGAGAGACCTCCAGCTTATGCCCGAGGCTGTGGACGGCCTTATCAACCTTTACCTAGGCACAGAGGATTACACGTGCATGACGGCGAAGAAGTTGGCGGGCAAGAGGGATAAGGGCGTGATGAGGAGCAACGCGTTTAGGCTATGACAATTCAGCTCTCTCGTCGTAAACTCCTCAAGCTTACGGCCCTCGCGTCGGCCGCGCTTGCCCTCCCCGCCTTAGGCCAAGGAGTTACTCAAATAGGGCGGGGGAGGACTAGCTACGCCTTAGGCCAAATAGGGGGGAAGACCGAAATAGTGGCCGCCTCCTCCGTCCCCGTCATATGTACATATTGTTCCATGGGTTGTTCCATAGACTTCTACGTGGCTGGTAACAATATAGTGTGGACTTCGGGATCCCCTGACTCCTACATTAATTGGGGCGCCCTATGTCCTAAGGGCAAGGCCGCCTTTCAGCTCGTGGACAACGAGCTGAGGGTGCTCCAGCCAATGATTAGGACCGGCCCTAAGCCGCCGCCCGACGAAATCCTCAGCGCAAATACCTGGGACGAGCTGGTCGCCGTTGTTAAAAAATATCCGCCCCAGTGGCGCCCGGCGACTTGGGAGGAGGCGCTCAGCTATATAGCTAGCCGCATATCCAATATATTGAACTCTTGGCGCGCCTCCACAGGCCAGCCTAAACAGAAGGACGGATATTACTACCTAGGGGCACAGGTGCCTATACAAATAATAGGCTCCTCTATTTTGACCAACGAGGAGGCGTACCTCAGCAAGAAGCTGGCGGTATTTCTAGGCACCAACAACATGGATTCCCAGTATAGAAAGTGCCACTCCTCCACGGTCTCAAGCCTGGCAGTCACCTACGGCTGGGGCGCCGAGACCGCGAGCATAGAGGACGTCGCCTTAGCCGACGTGGTGCTCTTCTTCTCAAGCCCAGCCGAGGCCCACCCGTTGTCCTTTAATTACTTCCTCAAGGGCAAAAAAGAGCGCGGCACCATATTCATCACCTTCGACCCGCGCTATAGCCGCACGGCTATGATGTCGGACATATGGGTGCCTTTCCGCTCGGGCACGGATGCGGCGGTCCTCCTATATATACTCCACTACGCCTTCTTCGAGCGTAATCCGCCGATAGATCAGTTGCCAGAGTTCCAGAGCTTGATGTCTCGGTGGAATATAACCGGCGACGACTTAGCCGACTTAAAACAGCTAGTCCAGTCGTACACGGCACAAGAGGTGTCGCGCATAACGGGCGTCTCGCCTGATTTACTCCGCCAAGTGGCCTCTATATATGTAGAGAACAGCGGCGTCGTCACCGGCCATAAGAAGCACGGCATAATTCAGTGGGCCATGGGCTTCACGCAGCACACCAACGCCACTATTAATATTATAAGGGCCGCCGCCATAGTCCAATTGTTGCTGGGCAACGTCGGCTATCCAGGCGGGGGGCGCACCCGTTCAGGGGCCACAGCAACGTCCAGGGCGCCACCGACCTCCAGGGACAGGGCAACACGGGCCTCCCCGGCTATCACTCGGTGCCCGGGAGCTCGACGCTGGTTAGGATATACCAGGACTGGAAGCTACAGGGCATGCCCGACGCTTGGAATTGGGAGATACCGGATTGGGCACAGGAAGTCGTGGGGAGCTCTAAGCCGCAGAGGGGCGCCGCTGATTTAACTAAGGTATTGCAGGTATATGACTTCTACGGATGGCGCAGGCTCGAGCTGGCTTGGGGCGTATTCTGCGGCACAGTGCCCCAAGACGACCCAATCAATGGCGTCGTGGTATGCGATCTGCCCGTAGGCGCTGGCTCAACCGAAATCACCTTCGTCCGTAACGCCTTAGCCGGCTCCATAAAGGCCGCCCTAATCTTTGGGGGAGAACCCCAGCGATTTCCCAACCCCAACTCCAAGCTAGTCATGGCCGCCTTGGCGTCCCTCGACTTCTTAGTAGTCTCCGATATATTCGAGACAGAGACCGCTTGGTTCGCCGACGTGTTGTTGCCGGCGGCCGTCTTCGCCGAGAAGGAGGGCACTAGGACCGACGGGAATAGGGTGATACAGTGGACCTATAGGGCTGTTCCGCCTAAGGGCGTCGCGCGGCCCGACTACTGGATTATGGTAAATCTGTACAAATATCTGCGCTCAACAGGCGCCGTGCTTTTGCCGAGCGAGGTCGCCGGGGTTAAATCGGAGAGAGTGAGCTTCCGCAGGGGGCGGACAACTCATATTTGTCTACGAGAGGCCTCTCAAGCCCGACGCGTCTTGGGACTACAGCGGAGGGGCTGGATCGGCGGCCCCAATAAGCGATTTGGAGAGGGAGGTCAACCCGCGGCTCATAAACAAGGAGATAAACTACGCCGTGATGATGTATCAGGGCATATACGACCCAATTAGGGACGAGTATACTACTATGCGCCGCTCGCCGCGCTTAAGGAAGCCCGGCGAAATCGACGGGCTCTTCAGCCAAGCCTTCGGCGTATATAAGGATTGGGGCTGGTCGTGGCCTATGAACGTCCGTTTCATGTATAACTACGACTCGTTAGTCAAGGTCTTAGGCACGACCTATACCTTCAACGCCGCAGGGCGGACCTGGACAGCCACAGGGGAGACGGGCGAAATACTAGACGAATACACGGGGGAATATAGACCGGCCTTCGTCCCAGGCCACAACTTCTTCGGCGGCAAGAGCTTCAAGCGCCGCCTATCTGGAGTGGCCGACGTGTTCGGAGGCTTAGACGTGATATCGTTTATTAGGACCGGCGTCCCTACCTTCTTGGGCAAATTCGTCGTCGAGGAGAACGGCAGCGTGAAGGCTGTCTCCTACGACGAATTCGCCGCCTCCACCGGCATGAAGTACCTATGGGCAAACGACACGTTATATTGGGACCAAGAGGCCTTGAGCCTCCCCGCGGCCCTCAAGAGGCCCTTCTTCCCCGGCGGCAATTGGGCCAGCTTCGCGCCCAACTACGCCACTATGAGGCAGAAGTTGAGACAATACTATCAACAGACGGGCGATTTAGTGAAAGCCGTGCTAAACACGATAAGCGACATGGGCGGCTGGTATAAGGGGTATAATTTCCAGTGGCCTATACACACAGAGCCCGTGGAGAGCCCTGTGACTGACTTAGCCCTCGACTACCCCACCTTGGCGTGGTTGAACCCCTATAACCTAGAGGTGCTCCAAGGCCAGCCCGACGGACTTGGTAAATACGAAGTAGGCGTGGCGCTCACGCCTAGCCAGCTATCCCAATATCCAGGCGTGCTGGTGGTCATGACATCTAATAGGCTAACCGAGACTTGGCACACGGGCCAGCTGTCTAGGAACGTGCCCTACCTCCGCGAGCTCGTGCCCATGCCCTTTGTGACCATAAGCAAGAGGCTCGCCGAACAGCTAGGCGTATCCCCCGGCGACTTGGTCACGCTATATACGGCGCGCGGCAGCATTACTTTGCCCGCATTTGTCACAGACGGTGAGGCCTATTTGACTGTCGATGGGCAGCAAGTACCGGTGGTGAACATAACGTGGTTCGGCGGATTTCAGGGCAATGCGCCGGCCCCAGCGGCTAACTTCATAATTCCAGATGTAGGCGACGTGGTGACAACTATACAGGAAAGCAAGGCGTGGATGGGAAAAATAGCTAAGGCGTAGCCATGTCAGCCTTAACTCAGCCCCAAACTGGCGGCTACGGCGTCTTGGTAGACCTAGATAAGTGCATAGGCTGTCGCGCATGCGAAGTCGCGTGCCAGGACTGGAACGGCAGGAGGGCCGTTAAGACCGAGTTCAGCCCAACATTCACCAATCCGCCCGACCTGACGGCCAATACGTGGAAGGTCGTGTTCTTCTACGAGGGCCAAGCCCAGAAACAGATAGGCTCCCTCTCGCTTTCTCAGATATCCATCGCCCCTGTGCCTTATCAATGTATGCACTGCTTAGATCCGCCGTGTGCCAGGGCGTGTCCAGTTGGGGCAATCTCTGTGACCAAGGAGGGCGCCGTGGTGATAGATAAGGACCTCTGTATAGGTTGCGGCTATTGCCAAGCCGCATGTCCCTACAATGTACCGAGGCAGGGCTCCGACGGCAAGTTCTATAAGTGTACTCTCTGTGTAGATAGAATCCAAGCGGGCAAGGCCCCAGCATGTGTTGAGGTCTGCCCAACGGGCGTATTCACCTTCGGCCCAATAGAGCAGATAACGAGCGCCGCGAGGCAAGAGGCGGCAAAGGGGAGAACGGTGTATGGCCTAGACCTAACCGACTATATAGGCCGCGGCACTCGCTGGATATATGTCGCATCGCCCGATAGGCAATTCGCCATAAGCCAGCGCTTTCCCGGCAAGCCCCTACGTTCCTTGGGAGTCCTTAAAGGAGTTCCTAAAGACCGCGACAGAATTCTTAGCCGCGCCTGCCGCCGTCGCCTTAGCCGCGCTAGGCCTAGCGGCATGGCGCAAGGAGAGATCAAAAGAAAAACAAGAGGCTCATAAATAAATATAAAGAAATAAACTTTTTAAATACAATTTATAATATAATTATGGATAAAATAAATACTCAAAGCGAAAGCATCGAAATAGCCAGCCTGGGCTATAGGATAGCCCATCACCTTAACCTAGCCTTCTTCACAATTTTAGCCATTACGGGATCCGCGCTCTTCGCATCTAATATATTCCAATGGATGGACTACGCCGTCGGCTACCCCTTCGCCGTCATAACCGGCACAGACCCCATCTCTATGGGCGCCGAGGTGTTGCGCGCGATGCACCGCATATTTGCCTTCTTCTGGGGCGTGCTCCTAATAGTATATGGGCTATACCTAGTCGTGTTCAAGAAGATTAGGATGTTCGACGCGATTAGGCGGCCTCTGAGAGAGCAGATAGAAGAGGCTAAAGCGCTGGCCCGCCATTATCTCTTCGGAGACCCCATACCCCAGCCCGTAATAGAGAGGGCCGAGAGACATAACGTTATGGTGGTATATATGACGTTCCTTCTGCTCATATCGTTTCCCTTGCTTTCTATAAGCGGCGTGTTGTTGGTCTACCGCTTCTCGCTGGGCCTTAGCCAGTCGACGACGCAGATGTTGCTAATGCTTCACGATATAGGGTTTATCCTAGCGCTCATATTCGTCTTCCTACACCTCTTCGCCTCCTTACACCCGACTAATAGGCCCTTGCTAATGGCAATGTTCGGCGATGGGAAAGCGCCGATAGAATGGGCGGAGAAATATTTCGGAGCATATATACGCAGATATGGACGTCGCGGTTCTAAGTAGAGCCATTTGCGGCACCTGCGAGAGAGATGTAGCCCAATTGGCTAATTTTTTCGATAGATACCTAGAGGAGGAGGCGCGAGGGCTTGTCGACAAGATAGAGGTTAGGGAAACACGGACGCCGTTGGTGAAAGGCATAGATAAATCGGTCTTGAAAGGGCTTGAGGAGAAATACGGCAGTAGACGTATCGCGAAGTATCTAGTGAGGCGCGCGCTATATTTAAAATACGGCAACTCTATAGGGGAATATAGGGGCGCGAGATGCCCCATATGCGGCCTCCCGCCGACCCTCTTGGTTAAATCAGTGGAGGACATAGGCATATTCTCTAGAGATGTATATCACGCCAGGTGTACATGCGGTTTTAAATGGCGCTGGGACGAACTATACCTATGCCCTAAATGCAGCGCCAGAGGCAGAGAGAACTTCTCTATATATTTCGTGAAGGATTTAGGCGTTAGGTTCATGAGGTGTAAGAAGGTGCGGCTTCATAGTTGCTGTGGTTGAGCAAGAGGTGGGCCAGGGGCTCCACGTAGCTCTACAGCTATTGGCTAAATATGTGGGTAGAGGCCAAGGGGATTAAAGTCGCCGTTGATTCGAGGATCAAGATATATCTAAACGGCGCGTTGTACGCGGTGGCTGTGGCCACGCCCGTTGAATTGAATTATTTAGTCGAGGGCCTATTATACGCTAGAGGCGCCATAGACGACTTAGCCCAAATAAAGAGCATAGACGTGGTTGAGGGCGAGGAGGGCGTCGACGTCAAGGTAACGGCGGAGGCGGACGCCTCAGGCGCGCCCGAGGTTTTATATGAGGACTGCGGAATCGCCTACGCCAGCGCCGCGAGGGCCAGACTAGCCGAGGCGAGGGACTTAGTGGGCGTAGCCATGGAGCTGGCACCCCAATTTTCTAAGTTCACTATGCCATCTATAGAGCCGACGTTGGCTATGCATACCTCAGCCCTATACGTAGACAAGAGGTGGATCGTGGCGCACGACACCAGCAGACATAGTAGCGTCTTAAAGCTAGTGGGCAAGGCACTCGAGCAGGGCCTCAACCACTTAGAAAACGCTATAGCTTTTACCACGGGCCGTTTATCGTCTGACATGGTTGTCGCCCTGTTGAGGCTAGGTGTGCCAGTCGCCATCTCGCTGAGGGGGCCTCTCTATAGCGCGTGGGCCACCGCTTGTAAATATGGGATGACCATAGTGGCCAACGTGAGGGGGAGGGGATTCGTGCAACTATGCCCATAG
>JZWT01000085.1 GCA_000960885.1 Thermoproteus sp. AZ2
TGAGTAATATTTCAATTTTTCACTACATATATTTTAATGCTGGACGAGGCCTCTTCGTGATCGTCATCCACGGGCATTTCTACCAGCCTCCCAGGGAGGACCCATGGCTAGAGATCATATTGCCGGAGCCCACAGCCGCGCCCTACCGCCATTGGGATGAGCGGATATCGTATGAGTGCTATGAGCCCAACGCTATATTGGGCAATTACGCGTGGATCAGCTTCGACTTCGGGCCGACGCTACTGGATTGGCTTAGGCGGAGGAGGCCCCACGTGTATAAGGCGATTATAGAGGCCGATAAGGTCTCCGCCGAGAGGTGGGGTCACGGCAACGCCATAGCGCATCCCTACTACCACGTAATACTTCCGCTAGTGGATAGGCGGAATAAGGAGGCGTTAGTTGCGTGGGGCATTAAGTACTTCGAGAAGCACTTCGAGAGGGAGCCCGAGGGTATGTGGCTGCCCGAGATGGCCGTTGACTATGAGACGCTCGACGTATTGGCTGATTACGGCGTAAGATTCGTCGTATTAACGCAGAGGCAAGTGAGGGGCGGGGCCGTAGGAGGGCCCTACAAGGTAGTGACTAAGACGGGCAGGGAGATCTACGCCTTTGTCAGAGACGAGCGCCTCTCAGACGCTTTATCTTTCGGCGACGTGGCGGAGTGGCCGAAGCTCCTCGAGGGCTCCGTCAAGGAGCGGCTCACGTTGGTCGTCACAGACGGCGAAACCTTCGGCCATCATAAAAGGGGAGGGGATAAAGCGCTGGCGAATTTAGTAGCTAAATATGCCGGCGAGCTCACTAATTTAGGCGCCGCTTTAGAGGGGCTCGGGCCCATGGGAGAAATAGAAATAATAGAGGGCACGTCGTGGAGTTGTCCACACGGGCTGGGCAGATGGACTAGGGACTGCGGCTGCGACGGGCCTGCCCCCTGGCGAGAGCCGCTAAGGCAAACAATAGATTGGGTCAACGACGTCGTCGACGCGGCCTTCGACGAGTGGGGCAAGAAGAGGGGGATAGACCCGTGGGCTTTGTTGAGGCGCTACGTCGAGGTGGTAATGGGCAAGAACCCCGCGGAATTCCTCAGAGAGCTTGCGCCGAATTTGCAGCCCCCGGAGACGTTGAAGATGTTGGAGATGGAGAGGGCAAAGCTTGCGGCCAACTCAAGCGACGCTTGGTTCTTCGCGAGGCTCGGCCTAGAGGCTGGCATAAGCGTGAGGTGGGCGCTGCGCGCGTTGGAGCTATTAGGGAACCAAGCAATTATCGATGAATACGTCGAGCGCTTGAGGTCTATAAAGGGGGAGCCGGCCGGCGATGCCTCAATGTTTATACCGGCAATAAGAGGGCCGTTGATGGCCGCCTCTATGGCCTTAGCCTCACATATAGTGGGATATACCGTGGAGGAGCTAGGCCCATATCAGCTCGCCCTAAACGGCATTAAGATAAAAATAGTGGATAAGAGAACCCTCGAGAGTTGGGAGATAGAGTTCACGGAGTTCGGGATACCTGTTCTAAAAAAGGCCGAAGGCTCTTAGATAAAATTTCTAATTTATCAGGGGCTTGTGAAAATTCTTACATGAAATAACTTAATATATAGAGCTCTTGCGCGCCTATGCGCGGGCTTTCTCAGAGGCTGGCGTATTTGCGGGAATCCCCCACTAGGAAAATAGACGCCTTGAGGGAGAGGCTGAGGAGGGAGGGGCGGGACATAATAGTCCTTTCCACTGGCCAGCCCAGCATCCCGCCCCCTAGGGAGATTAGGGCCAAAATGGCCGAGTTATTAGCTGTGGATAGCATGGAGTTGTACGGCTATACCCCTTCGCAGGGCATCTACGAGCTGAGGGAGGCCATAAGCGAAGATTTAAAGAAGCTGGGCGGAATAGACGTCGACCCCAGCCAAATAACCATTACTGCTGGCGGCCAAGCCGCGATGTTCAGCACATTAGCGGCTTTATTAGAGCCGGGCGACGAGGTCGTATTGACGGACCCCGCCTACTTCGGCTATAAGCCGCTTATAGAATATCACGGCGGCAGAGTCGTGAGGACTAGGACCTATCTCGAGGCGGGCTTCCAGCTCGACGTGGAGAGGCTAAAGGAGCTGATAACCCCGAGGACCAAGGCGTTAATAATAGTCACTCCCGATAACCCCACGGGCAGGCTCTTAAGGCCGGACATTGCCAAGGCCTTAGCCGAGCTCGCAGTGGACCACGATTTCTGGCTCATAACCGACGAGGCCTATAAGACGATGATCTACGAGGGGGAGCACGTATATCTCTACCGCTATGCGCCCGACCACGTCATCTCGATCAACACGTTCTCCAAAGACCCCGCCGTCCCTGGCTGGAGGCTGGGCTACGTGTATGGGCCTAAGGACGTGGTGGATAAGGTGAAGCTCCTCAACGAGGAGATGGTCTACTGCCCTCCGTCCTTCGCGCAGAAAATGGCGGCGATATATCTGCGTTCGGAGTATAGGACTAAGTTCGTTAAGGAGTTCGTATCCGCCTATAGGGCCAAGCGCGATATAGCCGTGGAGGCCCTCAAGAGGTATTTGCCTCGGGCCAAATTCGTCGTGCCCAGCGGCTCTATGTTCATATTTGTGGACCTATCGGCCTACATAAGCGACGGCGAGGCGTTCGCTCAAAGGCTATTGGAGGAGAAGAGCGTGGCTGTGGTGCCCGGCAGCTACTTCAGCGAGTATTACAAGGCCGCTATCAGGATCTCCTTCGTGGCCGAGACCCCGGAGAGGTTGGTCGAAGGCATAAAGAGGATCGGCGAAGCGGTCTCGAGCTAGCGGCAAACGCCCTTGGTTAGACATAGAAACCTCTGTTCATTGGCCTTTATCAGCTCCTCTCTGAGCTTTAACAGACGTTTAAGGGCCTCCGACTTTACGGCGCGCCAATCGGTCCCTGAGGGCACAGCAAGCCTAGCTAGGACTATGACGTAGTCCTTATCGCTCTGCTCGTTTAGATAAACGGCGATGACTCCTAGGTCTTGCAGAAGACCTCTTATCCTCTCCTCCAGCGACCCCACGTCTACGACCGAGAGCGGGAGCTCGGCCCTCACGTTGATAATTCTTTTCTGAGACCACTCAGATCGCTCGCTCACCACGCCTCCCTGAAGTAGTATGTTGTTGGGCACTCTCATCTCTTTACCTATATCTAAGATTATTACTGTATAGAATAAGTTCACCTCCACGACGCGGCCCCTAAACCCCGGCGACGGGTAGTCGGCCGAGAAGAACTTATACGACGGCAGAGTAGACGGCGAGTATGGCAGTTGCCAGTTAACCAGGGTCACCTCATCGCCTACGCGGACTAAGCCCGAGGCTATGACTAAGATGCCTGCGAACAGATTGCTTAATATAGGCTGTAGCGCTAGGCCTAGGACCAAGCCCGTCACAGTGCCGCCGAAGAGCGCGGCCGCAGACGCCACGTGGATGACCAGCAGACCTGCTATAATCGAGGCTATGTAGCCTAAGAATTTAAAGGCGTTAGCCACCGAATAGGCCTTCTCCTTGACGCGCGGCGATAGGGCGCTGACGATGTAGTTGCCGAGCGCGCGCGTTCCAGCTACGCCGGCGCCTATTATTATTATCGACTTAGCTATTTGAAATACGTAGGATGGGATAGATGTAAATTTGGTGCTTATTATATCCACTAGGGCGTAAAGCGTAACGGCTATGGCGCCTATGAATACAAGCTCTGTGAGTACCTTAATCAGCGATAGGAGCCCTCTATTCCTCATCCTCCTCTCTTTCTTCGTCCACTTCGGCTGGCTCTGAGGAGTAGAGCTCCCTCCGCCGAGCCTCTAAGAGGTCTTCTTCGACGCCTAGAAGCCCGGCGTATGTCGACACGGCCACGCCCCTCTCCCTAGCCTTCTCAAAGACGCCGGCAAGCCTCTCGCGCCACTCTAGCTCTCGCAATGCGTGGTGCGCTATTACTAACGTATGTAGACCCCTTGCGTCTAGTAGCCTTAATAAGCCCGCTACGCCCGCCTCATGCGAAATAGAGGTGAGGTAGAGGGGAGGGCCCCCCACGATGGCTATGGTCGGCTCGACCGATAATGCGAAGCTGACGGCGGCCTCGCTGGCAGGGCCCTGGACGTCTGGCATAAAGAGCAACCGCTCCTCGCCGTCTGCTATTAAGAACGCTAAGGTGTAGCCCGTCCTAGAGCCCTCAGGGCCGTGCGGCAGGGGGCCCGAGACCTTTATCAGGGTGTTGCCGAAGGAGAAGGCGCGGCCATCGGCGTACTCCACGCGTGCTATAGGCTCCACCGCCTTCTTAAAGCCGTACCAGCGGCGGCGTTGAGACCAATTAATCCCCTCAGGGGATTTAGCCAATATTAGCTTTCCGCCGTATACGGCCTTATACGTCTCGCCGTCCGTGGCCATATATTTGCTCTCGTACCAAGGCGTGAAATGGTCGCGGTGGTAGTGGGACACTGTGATCACGTCGGCCCTAGCGGCGAATTCGAGGATCTTAGCCCTCAGCTCCCTCGCCCGCTGTAGCTCCCTTGGGTGAGGAGGGAGGCCGAAGCGGCGCGGCGCAAGCGAAAGCCCGGCGTCGAAGAGCACGGCGATGTCCGACGCCTTGACGAATAAGGCCATAGATCTAACCCCTAGGCTCTCCTCAGCCACGGGCACTACGTCCATGGCACCACTAGCTCGGCGATTTAAAAAGGCTGTTGGGCTAAGTTTATTAAGGCGTAAGCCCCGGCGCGCGTGAAGGCGGTGGTAATAGGCGGAGGTATAGCTGGAGTCTTCACGGCATATTTCCTACGCGAGTACGGCCTCGAGGTAGTAGGCCTCGGCAGCGAGCTGAGATATCCCTTAACCTCTTTAGTCCTCACGCTTTCTATGCCAGACCCAAGAGATATAGAGCTGGCGAAGGAGAGCCTAGAGATATATAAAAGCTTTACTAAACTCAAGCCCATAACCTCGGCCGATATAATGCCGTCGTGGGTAGACCTAAGCCCTCTGAAGAAAGCCGGCGTGGCCTACAGCGTGGCGTCCGAATTCAGGGGGATTAAGCTCCGCAACGACGAAATAGTCGTGTTGACCACAGACTACTTAGTCCCGGTCAGGCGCATTGTGGCCAGGCTTAGGCGTATATTAGGCTTCTCAGATAGCCGCGCCGAACTTAGGGTGGACGGGAGGACGGCCTATGCCGTCGTCGACGGCGAGGCCGTAAAGGCCGATGTAGTCGTGTTAGCCGCCGGCCCGGAGAACTCAGCCTTGGCGAGCGCTGTCGGCATAGAGCTGCCCTTTAAGGCTTATGAGTGTTATGCGGCCGTCTTCCTAGTGCCGCGCTCCGCGAGGGGGTTGAGCATAGGCGATTACGTCGCTGGCTGGTACGGGAGGCCGGGGCCTTGGCCGTTTTATATAGCGGGAGACGGCTGCGGAGGGCCGGGGGAGGGGCCGCCTCCTGGGTACGCCAGAAGGCTGAGCAAGCTTATGTCCGAGCGAATAGGCTGGGCTATTCCGCTCTTCTCTAGGGCTGGCCTCTGCGAGGGCTCGCCGACGGGAGGGCCGATCGCGGGCTATGTGCAGGGCTACGACAACCTATTCATCATAGGCGGGCTCGACGGCTACGGGAGCATGGTGGGGCCCGCGCTGGCTAGGCGGCTGGCTGAGGCCATAGCTAGGGGCGAGCTGGAGGGGCTAGAGCCTATTAGAGGACGCGCCGAGTTTGACCCCTGTATTGAAAGACATGATTGGGGCGTCTTCACCAAACGCTAACAAGCGCTCTCCCCGGCTAACCTATTGAGATGGAGCCGTTGACGGAGACCGCTACGTTTAACTTCCCAGTGCAAGTATAGGCGCCCGATCCATTTAAGTAGACGGGGCATGAGGGGCTCGCCGTTATAGTCACGGCGCTTCCGTTGCCCTGTATAACTATCTGGGCTTGTGGCTGGGGCTTGGCTTGCTTAAGAAATAAGGCTGGCATAAGCCCTATGGCTAAGCCCACTATGAACATGGCGATTGCGAGCATTACCGTAGAGAGCGACTCGTCCATAACGCCGAGATATAGCTTTTAATTATAAAGGTATGTCGCATCGATGGAGAGGAACCAGAACGGCGATCGGTGAGCTCATGACGACGGTCTGACAAAATAGGCTCAAGCCTTGCCCTTTAGGGCTGGGCAAGCTTAAATAGAGCTTTCTCTTCGCCTCAATGGCCTCCACGCCGCGTGGGGATGCCTACCCCCATCTGGGCGGTGGGCCCATTCCTCCATCTATGTGTCCCCACGCGGTTCAGGGCCCCGAGAATAGCTCGATGGCTCCGGACGGGCACAAGACCCTAACGAGAACCAACGTAGTGCGCCAGTGGTTAATAGAGATTCCGAAAGGAAATTGAAAGAACTAGCTGAGTATACCGCCAAGGCTTGGAACGAGATTGGCTGAGGATGCGTCAATTCCCAAGGAGGGCGTAAAAGTGGATTTCAACGGAACCGAGGAGGCCGTCTACCACAAGTACAAACAGCGCCTCAAGGTTAATG
>JZWT01000086.1 GCA_000960885.1 Thermoproteus sp. AZ2
CTCGAGGGTCGATAAGCCCAGCTCTGCATACGAAGGACGTCTAACCAGGGTGTAGAAGGTAATAGGCGCCCTCGGCCCTACACGTAGGGCCTAATAGACTCAGCGATTTTGACGGCTTGCCAAGTCTCGGGCGGGTTGTGAGTCCTCACCGCGTGTGCGCCGAGGAGGACCGCGACGGCCTCGGCCGCTATGGAGCCCGGCACGACGGCCTCTGGGTCGTTGAGGTCTAGGAGGCGCCTGATGAAGGTCTTGCGGGAGACGCCCACGAGTATGGGCTTCCCCAGGGCTCGGAGCTCCCGTAGCCCGCCAAGCACGCGTAGATCCCAGCGCCAGAAAGGCCAGGCGGGGTCGCCGTGTCTATCGTCGCCTTTAACTAGGTGGGGCTCGTCCCTAGGCGGGAGCAGGGGGAAGCCTATGCCCGGGTCCACGACTATGCGCCTTGGATCTACGCCGCAATTCTCGGCCATCTCTAGGCTCTCCCTCAAGGCGTCTAGGACTCGCTGGACGGGGTCTACGCCGGGCCTCGTCGACCTCTCCCTGGCCATAAGCACGAGCGAGGCGCCGTAGTCGGCGGCTATTCTGCAGAGCTCCGGGTACAGCTTCAGCCCAGTCACGTCGTTTATAATAGAAGCGCCGGCCTTTAGAGCGGCCTCGGCCACCTTAGGCCTAAAGGTGTCCACCGAGATGGGGGCCTCGGCGGCCTCGGCCAACGCCTTGATGACTGGCACCACGCGCTCCAGCTCCACCTCGGCGGGGACCCAAGTCTCCTTGTAGGGCGCCGTCGACATCCCCCCGACGTCGAAGAAGTCGGCGTATTTAGACCACTCAATCGCTCTTCTCACCGCCTCCTCGGGGCTCCTCGCAACAGAGCCGGCGTAGAACGACTCGGGCGACGCGTTTATCACGGCCATTATGCGGACTGGGTGACCGTCCCCGACCGGCACAGAGCCCAGGAGGGCCTCCACAAAAATGCCCCGTTCTTAAAATTAATAGCGGAACGAAAACGTTATGTAAAAGGAGGAGTTGAAAAGGCCTATATCTGTTCCACCTCGGCGACTTCCTCGGCGCCCTGTCTCAGCCTCCTCAGCGCAAGCGCCAGGCCCGCGGCGGACACGCCTCCGGCGGCAGCCGCAGCGTCGGTGACCGTTATCGGCACTCCGTCGATTATAGCCAATATCGGAGTCTTGACCACGGCTACTATCTGCTGGTTGGGGCCGGCGACGGTTAAGTTCTCAGATACGTGGACTCTGCCTCCCACGTTCACGTTCAACTGGTATTGGCCCTCTAGCACTCCGGCGAATAGCACAGAGCCGGTGTTGTCAGTGGCGCCGCTAGCGGGGAAGCCCGCTATGGACACCTGCGCATTAGGTATCGGCTGGCCCAACGCGCCCACTACCACCACCTTCACGTTGTAGATGCCTAGCTGGACCACGTGCGGGCTGTTGTCCAGCGAATAGACCGTGACGTCGGCGGCGGGGACTCCCTTGTAGCTTATCTCGACCGAGACGGGGCCGGGCTGGTAGACGTCAACAGCTACTTGACCCGTCGACACCACCACTTGGTACTGGTCGGCGTTCGCGCTCAAGTCGCTAACAGGGCCACCGAACTTGTTGGCTACAGTTATCACCAGCGGTTGCCAGTCGACCATGAAGGTGTATACGCCGGTCTCGGCGGTGTTGCCCTCGGCAGCCACGATATACGCCTCGTGGCCGTCCGGCGATATAGAGGCCATCCTAACTCCGCCGCCCCAGACCAGCTGGACGTCGGTGGCGTTGGCTATCACGGCGCCGCTGGGGGTCTTTATAGAGATTATCTTAGCCAGCGGAGGTAGCTCTAGCACTATAGCAGTCCACACGCCGTCGGCCACGTCCGCCTGCGTCACATTGACCAGCACTCTGTCGGGGAGCCAGACGGCGTTGGCGGCCTTATAGACTATGGGTATGTATATCACGTTGACGGGCGAGCTCAGCGTCGAGGACACGGTGAAGCTGGTGCCGTACACTATTGCGATCTTGTAGTAGAGCTGGGCCTGCCAGATCGGCGGTATTAGGTAGCTCAGGGAGCGTATGACGAAGCTTAAGGTATTATTGGTCACTATATCCACTAGGCCGCCGCCTATAGTTATGCCGCCGCTCGCCGGCTGGCCCACCAAGTTGACGTTGCCGCTATAGGCGAATACTATGAAGCCGAGCAATTGCCAGCCTTGGGGCACGCCGACTTGCGCGCCGGTCACGGTCAGCTCGCCGTTGGGCTGGACGATGGCGTTCTGCTGGCTCAGCGACTTGACCAACAGCGCAGCTGGGAGGGGCTGGCCGGGCGCTATCACTACCTTATATGAGCCGGGCTGCGTCAGCTCGACCACCTTGGGCTCTACGCGGTAGGCAGAGGCGGGGCTGCCGTCGGCCATCTCGACGGAGGCCACCACATACGGCGCGGTCGGGTCTAGCCTAACCGTGGCGGTCTCGGTGAAGCCTTGCGGCAATTGGGCGTTGGGCAATTGAACGTTTATGACGGTCATGTTGCCGTTGAGCGGCACATATTGGTCCTCTACGAATTGATACGTCACCTCGAAGGTCACTTGGACGGCCGTGGCGGCCGTGTTGATGAGCATGACCTTACTGGCGTCGGGACCTACGTAGACCGCTTGTAAGAAGCCCTCGGCGTTGAAGCTCTTGCTGTACTGCCCGTTGGCGGCCACTTGTATTGAGGGGTAGACTCCGTCGAACTCTATGGCCATCCCGGCGTAGGTGAAGCCGGCCCCGGGCGTTACGGCGGGGGGCGAAACTACATAGCTCGCGCCAGGCCCTAGGCTCACGGTCAGCGTAACGGTCTTATAGGCCGTATACTCCACTTGTGCGTTGTAGGGGAACACCACAGTTATGGGCGCCGCTAGCGCGAGTACGGCGAGTCCTAATACTATGGGGATTAGGAGTTTTGTCATGCCCCATCGCCGCCCTACTTATAAAACGGCTATGTCTAAATACAATTGTATAAAGATAATATGCAAGTATTATTTATGTATTAGGAGAAGGCCTTGGCCAAAGCGCTTAAATATGCGAGGTTTGCCGCCACCTCGCGCTCCAGCTCGGCTATCTCGGCGTCTGTTAAGTGGGCGAAGCGGCCTTGTAGCTTTAGCCAGTCCCGCAACGGCTTCTTCCTCTTGGGATCGGCGGCTATCTGGGATGTGGGCGGGTTCAGCCTGACCTTACCGTGGTCGTATTCGTATAGCGGGAAGTAGCCAGTCTCAACGGCTAGTCTGGCCATCTCGACGGTCAACTCCTCTGGGTAGCGCCAGCCGGGCGGACACGGCGCGAGGATGTGGAGGAACGTCGGCCCCTCCTCGGTGTATTCAAGCGCCGTCTTAATCTTGTTGGTCATGTCCAGCAGATTCGCTATCGTGGCCGTGGCGGCGTAGGGGACGCGGTGGGCCATCACTATCCCCATGATGTCCTTCTTCTCTTGTACCTTGCCCCTGATGGCTTTGCCCACGGGCGTAGTCGTTGTCCACGCGTATTTCGGCGTAGCCCCGCTGCGCTGTATGCCAGTGTTCATGTACGCCTCGTTGTCGTATAGGATGTAGAGGACGTGGTGTCCCCTCTCCAACATACCGCTCAGCGCCTGGAGACCTATATCGTAGGTGCCTCCGTCTCCAGCAATCACGATGACATTCGTCTTGCCGGCCCTCCACAAGCCCTTCGCCGATAAAGTCCTTATAGCCGCCTCTATGCCCGACGCGGCGGCCGCGGCATTCTCAAAGGCTACATGTAGATAGGGGAGCATCCAAGCGGTCTCGGGGTACTGCGTCGTAGTCACCTCCATACAGCCCGTCGCGTTCACCACGATAGTGTTAGGCCCAGCGGCTTTGGTGATCCAGCGCATAGCTATGGCGGGCCCGCAACCGGCGCAAGCCCTATGGCCCGACGCGAATAGCTCCTCGACGGGCAGATCCCAAATGGCGCGGTATACGACCTTCATAGCTTCAGCCCCATATAGACTGTCTTATTTCTTTCGCCGTCCTTGAGCATTTCGAATACCTTGACGAAGTCCTCGACGAACATGGACCTCTGCCCTATGCCGTGTATTACTGAGAGGCCCGGCGTATCTATGCCCCTCATGCGCAGAGCCGTCACCGTGTCTATGTATACGGGGCCTCCCGCCGGGGCGCCGAAGGCGATGGCTCTATCGACTACCGCGAATGCCTTGACGCCGGCCAGCGCCTTGGCCACCTCCTCCGCCGGGTAGGGCCGCCAGACCCTAAGCCTTAGGGCGCCCGCCTTTATCCCCCTCCGCCTAGCCTCATCCACGGCCTCCCTGGCGTTGCCCCAAGAGGCGCCTCCGTAGGCCACCACGATGTAGTCGGCGTCCTCCAGCCTATAGCTCTGCACTATCCCGTAGCTCCTCCCGAAGGCCTTCCCGTATTCGCGGTCCGCCTCAACTACTTTGTCCAGAGAGCCCAACAAGGCCTCTTGCACTTGGTATTTTATCTCGTAGTAGTAGTCGGGCATCGCGAAGGCCCCCATGGTGATCGGCTTCTCCGGCGTCAACAAATTGGGCCTATCTAGGCGGCGCGGCAACCACTTCCTGACCTCCTCCTCGTCGTTTAGCTCCACGGCCTCGGTGGTATGGCTCATTAGGAAGCCGTCGTAGGCGACCATCACAGGCAATAGGACCGACTCGGCTATCCTATACGCCTGAATAATTGAATCATATACTTCTTGGGCCGAGGCGGCTATTAGGGTTATCCACCCCGTATCCCTCGTGTTCATGACGTCACTATAGTCGCCGTGGATGCTTATCGGCGCGCTTAAGGCCCTCGCGGGGACCGCCATGACTATGGGGAGCCTAAGGCCTGAGGCTATGTGCAACACCTCGTGCATCAGCTCTAGCCCCTGCGAGCTAGTGGCCGTGAAGGTCCTGGCGCCGGCCGCAGCGGCGCCCACGACCGCCGACATCGCCGAGTGTTCGCTCTCCACATGTATCAACTGGGCCCTCAGCTCGCCCTCGTCGACGAACTCGCTTATCTTCTCGACTATGGTGGTCTGGGGCGTTATGGGGTAGACGGCGATTACGTCGACATCCGCCGCCTTCGCCGCATACGCCGCCGCGTAGTTGCTGGTCAACGCGAGGGTCTGCTTCGCCTTAGCCCGAGCCTCTAGCGCGACCGTCATGCCTCAGGCACCATCTCTATTGCTTTTACCGGGCATTCGTGCGCACATATGCCGCATCCCTTGCAATAGTCATAATCTATCTCGTACTTATATTGATACTTCTTTCCTTTTACTACGAATTCTCCCTTTATTTCCTTTATAGTGCCCTCGGGGCAATAGAGCCAACAGATCCTGCACCTTATGCAGCGGTCGTCGTGTAGCACCGGCTTGAGACTACGCCATCCGCCCGTTAAATTTCTGCGGCTCGATCCCGGCTCGGCTATTATTCCGCCTATGGATATTTCGTGGACGCGCGGAAGGCTCATAGCTCCTTTGTCTGGTCGAATGCTATTTTAATCAATTGCGCGTTCAACTCGTATATTCTACCGCTGAAGTATTTGGCCAACGCCTCCAACGCCGTCTCCAGCTTGACGATCCCAGTCGCCTTCACCACGGCGCCTATCATCGCCGTGTTCACTATGGCCTTGCCCAAGACCTTTAAGGCAAGCGACGTGGCGTCTACGTAATACGTCTTAACGGGGGCCTTATATGCGCCGTTTACGACCAGTACTCCGTTGGGCCTCAAGCCCTCGAGCGGGTTCTCCGAGAGGAAGAGCGATTGGTCCGCCACTACTACTACGTCCGGCGTTATCACGGGCTCCCTCTTATATATCGGCTGGTCGGCTATTCTTAAATACGCCTTTACAGGCGCGCCTCTGCGCTCTGGGCCGAACTCTGGGAACGCCTGCGCGTATTTGCCCTCCATTATGGCCGCGGTGGCCAAGACTTGCGAGGCGGTCACCATGCCCTGGCCGCCGCGGCCGTGGAACCGTATTTCTATCACGCCGCACTGTACTCGCCCAAATAAAACTTTATCTATCCTTTACAAATTAGTAAGAAAGTGAAAGAATATACGTTAGAAGGCTAGCTCCAGCCTATCGCCCGGCCTCAGCCTAATGGGCGATACAAGCCTCACGAGGTATTGGCCTCCGCGCTCCTCTACTCGGGCCTCTAGGCCCTTGCCGTTTAGCCTAATCTCCCTAGGCCTCGCCCAGAGCCTCAACGCGGCTATCTCCAGCTCGCCGTGTAGGTGGTCCAACGACGCCGACGAGGCGTTGGCTGAGAACACCCCCCAAGCCCCCTCCACGGCGTAGGCCCACCTAATCGGCGTCTTGGCGGGCCTCAACGAGAGCTCCCTGGCCCACCCGTCGTAGGATAGGCCCAAGGCCCCCATGGCGACGAGCCAAGAGGACAAAGGCCTCATGTAGTGGGCGCCCCACTCGACGTGGCTCCAGTAGTGCCCAGCCCTCGCATATCTCCTATGCACCTCCCCTAGGACCGCCAA
>JZWT01000087.1 GCA_000960885.1 Thermoproteus sp. AZ2
AAAAATTAAGCGCTTGGGCGCGGCGGGGGGCGCCGGCGGCTCGTCAGAGGTCGATTCTATTGTCGGCGACCTCCTCGAACTCGCCTAGGTGGGACGTCACTATGACGGTCCTCACGTCCCTCGCAAGGTCTCTCACGAGCTCCACGATCCTCCGCCTGTGCACCTCGTCTAGGTGCTCCGTCGGCTCGTCTAGGATGAGGAAGGGGGGCCTGCCCAAGAGGGCTTTGGCCAATGCCACCCTCAACGCTAACGCCACGAGGTTCTGCTCGCCGAGAGACAGCGAGGTGTGGAGGAATCGCTGGCCGTCGGCTCGGGAGACCACGACGTAGTAGCGCCCCTCCTCCTGGGCCAGCGAGGCGGACCTAAGCTCCTCCTTATGCCTAAGGCGCAGGAAAGCCGAGTTCAGCTCGGCGTTTACGGCGTCTATGAACATCTTGCGCGCCAGGGGCTTTATATCCCTCAGCGCGGCGCGCAGGGCCTTGCCCCTCTCCTCGGCCTTGGCGTGGGCCTCAGCCTCGGCGCGGGCCCTCCCGAGCTCGGCCTCAGCCTTCTCGGCCTCGGCCTTGGCCGCGGCTAATTGTTTGGCCAGCTCCTCCGCCCTGGCCGAGGCCTTGAGCCACTCCTCATAGGCGGCGCGGAGCTCGGCGTATAGGCCCTCAAGCTCGGCCAGCTTGGGCCTCAGCTGGGCCAGCTCCTGCTCGGCCTCGGCCAGCCTCCTCTTGGCCTCGCCCAGCCTAGCCTCCGCCTCGGCCCTCCTCGAGTCGAGGGCCTTCAGCTCCTCCTCGAGGGCCCTCCGCCTCTTAAGCCTCGCCTCTATCTCGGCCCTCCGCCTCTCGGCCTCCCTCTGCGCCTCGTAGGCCCTCCTAAGCTCCTCGACCCTCCTCTTAATCGAGTCTACGTCTAGGGGTAGGTACTCCTTATACCTCAGATACTCCTCCCTGAGCTTCTCGAGGCGCCTCAGCTCCACCTCCAGCTGCATGAGCCTCGCCTCGGCCCTCCTCAGCTCCTCCTCAAGCCTCTTCGCCTCCTCGGCGTGCCTCTGCGCGGTCTCGGGCGAGAGGGGGGAGCCGCAGACGGGGCAACGGCCCTCCCTGGCCCTAGACGCTATCCTCGCGACCTCCCTAGCCATAGCGAGCTTGTTGTTGAGCTCGGCCCTTCTCGCTATCAGCTCCTCCCTCTCGGCCTTCAAGGCCTCGAGCTCCTCCGGCCTAAAGCTCCTCACGGCCGGGTCCATAGACGTCAGCGCCTGGAGGACCCGCTGAGCCTCGTGGTATTGTTGCTCGAGCGCGGGGTCTGGGCTGGGCAACGAGGCGAGCTCCGCCTCTAGCCGCGCCAGCTCGGCCAGCTCCTCGCCCTTCTTCTCCCTCTCTATATCGAGCGACACCAGCTCCTCCTCAAGGGACTCGGACTCGCGCCTAAGCGCGGCGGTCTCTTGCTCCAACGCGGCGGACCTAGCCCTCAGCCGCTGGTACTCCTCCTCGACCTTCTTGTACTCCTCAGCGCGGGGCCTAAGCTCCTCGGCCTTCCTCTCGGCCTCGGCCCTCTCGGCCTCCAGCTTCGCTATCCTAGCCCTCAACTCTGCCAGGCTGCGCTCTAAGGCGTCGCGCCGCCCCTCGGCGTTGGCCCTCTTCTTGCCCGCCTCGGCGACGGCCTCCCTCACCACCTCGTCTAAGTCGTCGAATTCGTCTAGGCGGAATAGGCGGTCTAAGTAGTCGGCCTCGGCCAAAAGCCTGCGGAGCTCCCCTTGGCGTATATAGGCCAGGTTGGCGAATTCATCTATTGAGAGCCCCACGGCCCTCGCCGCGACGGCTGTGACGTCTTGATCGCCCCTGGCCACGGGCTTTCCGTCGGCTAGGGCGTAGGTGGCCGAGGGCACGGAGGAGGACGCGGTGAACCGCCTCACGATTGTGTACTCGGCCCCATCCACGCCCACTAGCGACAGGCGTATCTCCCCCTCCCGCGCGCCTCTGCGCAATAGGTCGCCCCACTTAGCCTTAGTCCGCTGAAGCCACTTAGAGCCGTAGAGCGCCACCGCGATCGCCTCTAGGAGCGAGGTCTTGCCGGCCCCGTTGGGGCCGTAGACGAAGTTTATGCCCTCGACGAGCTGCGCCGAGAGCTCCTCGTGGGCCTTGAAGTTCCTCAGCTCAATCCCCCTCAGCATACATCCAGCGCTCAATTATTTTTCTGGCCGAGGCCGAGTCCCCGTCGCGGATATGGGCTAGGGCCTTCACGACGGCCTCCGCGCCCGGGCCCAGCCGCTCCCTCAGGAGCCTCTCCACGGCCTCGTAGGCTGAGCCGACGCGGGGCGCCTCCTCCCTCGGCCTCCTCAGCCTATCGACGAAGTCCACGTAGAGGGCCCTCTGGAATCTGGCCTCATACGCCGAGGGCCTCGGCTCTGAGCCGGGCCTCAGCTCGCCCCACAGCTCTACGCGGACCACGGCGCCCTGCACGTCGAAGCGCCTCACGGCGTCTTCGACGGCTTGTTCCAGCTCCGAGGGCTCCGAGAGGTATATCCTCAGCCTCAACATGCGCCTCTGCGTCCCGAGCTGGATAGGCGTAGCCACGGCGGCCTTCCCAGCGACGTCTATCATCACCATGCCCTTAGGCGCCGCGTCCTGCGCCTTCTCCCAACGGCCCCCGCGCCAATCCCAAGTCTCGAACTCCGCGGAGTCCCAGAGCTCTAGGGAGCCCGCCCAAACGGCGCCGACCGGGTGCCTCACCGCGTGGTCGTGGACGTGGCCAGCGGCTATGTGCAAGTACTTGAGGCCCGCGAAGGCGGAGGCCGGCATCGTGTACTCGTCGACTGAAGCCGGATACCGGGCCTTCACGCCCTCTATGGCTTGATGTATCGCGAGCAAGGCGTTGGGGGGAGCCCTCGCCAAAAGCTCCCTGTACTCCCTCGCCTTGCTCCTAGGCATCGCGCACGCGCCGAAGAGGGGCACGCCGCCTAGGTCGGCTGAGTCGAAGCACAAGAGCCTCACCGCCTTCACCTTATCTAAAAGCCTCAGCGGGGTCTCATCGGGCCTTAGGTAGGTCCAGTCGTGGTTGCCGCCTATGACGTAGGCCTGGCGGCCCTCGAGCAGCTCTAGGAGGCGGAGGAGGGTCTTAGTCGACGGCCTTCTGCTGTCGAGCAAATCGCCGGTTATCACCACGGCGTCCGCCGCCTTGGCTGCCCTCAAGGCTTGCTCGAGCTGGCGGTAGTAGTCCTCCTCGCGCTCGGGCAAGTGGTATTGCTGGCGGCCGAGGTGCGCGTCTGAGATGTGCGCTATCTTCATCGCTGCGCAGCGACGCGGACGACCTCGGCCAAGGCCCTATAGACGTGGGGGCACTGCGCGGAGCCGCAACGGCTACACTTGGCGTAGCTCCTCTCCAGCGAGAGCTCCACGACGGCCTCGCCGTCGTCGCCCGCCACGACGATCCTCCACGCGCCGTTTTCAGAGGCCTTGGACTTGACCTCGAGGCGGCGGGACGCAATGGCGACGTCCGGCGGCGGGACGCGGCCGAACAAGCGCCTCCACGCGAGTATGGCGCCCCTCTCCGCCTCGGCCTCCCCGCGCCTCTTGCGCCAGGCCTCGGCCAGCGAGATGTCGGCCCCGCCGTATTCGAAGAGGCGATCCCTCAGCTTAATGACGGCGGGCAAGCGGACTAGGGGGCCCACCACCACCGCCTCGCCTCTGTCGAGGCCCGGGAGATTGTCTAGGAAATCTTGGGCCAGCTGCTCGCTGCTGTCTCTGACGGCCTCTTGGTCCTTCGGGTTCACCACGCGCATGACGATTTGGGACTGCATCTGCGACATAACGTCTGGGTCTACGCGGGAGGGCCTCTGCGTAATCACCGCCAAATAAACGCCGAACTTCCTGCCCTCAGACGCTATCCTCGCCACGGCCTCATAGGACCTAGTCCTCCGCGCGGCCTTGGGCGGCGCGAAGCGGTGGGCCTCCTCGAGGAACACCGCTATGGGCGCGTCCAGCTTGACCCCGGGCAGGCCTCTGACGTGCCTCACCCTAGCCCTAAACACGCGCGTTAGGATGTGCCACGCCACGTAGTCCGCGACCTCGTCCGAGGCCCCGGCCAAATTCACGACGGTTAAGTCGGCGAGTATTTTCGAGAGGGCCGTCGTCCTGGTGCTGAAGACCCCCAGCGAGGCCAGCCTCTTGAGGTAGGCGGCCGCGCTGAACGCCGAGTGCCTATTTCGCTGGGCCAGCTCCTTCAAGTCCTCGAGCTCCTCCCCTCCGTCGACTCCCCACTCCTTCACTAATTTATCGGCCGCGCTCCTAGCCGCCGCGGACCTCAGCAGGGCCACTAAGTCGCGGAGGTCGACCCTCCTCCCCGCCTTGTGGGCCCTCTTAGCTATCGCGTGGGCTAGGTAGACGGCGTAGCGGATCTTAGAGGCGTTAGGCGGCACGCCGGCGGCGTCCGCCAGCGCGTCCGGGTCTGTGTCCACTACGCCTATTTTGTACATGACGTCCCCCACGTGGTGTCTAGCCACCTTCACCACCACGGCGCCGTAGCCCTGGGCCTTGGCCGACTCGGCCGCCGCCACGTACTCCCCGTGGGGGTCTAGAACTAACACTCGGCCCCCTGCTTAAGCAGCTCCTCTATCAACACGACCGAAAACCAAGTCTTCCCCGACCCAGTCGCAGCTATTACGGCCACGTGGCGCTTGAGGCCCTCTAGGTCTAGGCAGGCGTCTATGCCGCGCGGCATGAGCTTGCCTACGCACAGCTCGCCGCGGCCGTACAACTCCTCGACCTCTCTGTCCTCGGCCAAGTACACGGGCGAGCCGACCCTCGGCGGCATCTTCGGCGTGTGCACCTCGCCGTCTGATAGATAGCCGAGGACCTTCACCTTAGCCGCCTGGACCTCTAGGAGGTCTTGGGCCACCTGCTCCACCACGCTGTACAGGGGGAGGTCCCGCTTGAGCTGATAGGGGTCCCGGTATATCTTGACTATTTGGCCCAACACCCTGACGGGCTTGGGGCCCTCCGGCGTCGGCTCAACGCCGTCTATGGCCACGAATTCGTAGAGGCCCACGGCCTGCTCCGGGTCTAGCGTCGCGATGAATTCTGTGGGCGTGGCCGATATTATGTGGCCTATCTTCATATCCCTAGGGCCATCTTCACGCGCCTCGCCGCCGCGGCGGCGCCGCCGAGCATCTGCCTTATATACACGGCGTATAGGGACAACTGGCTCGACTTAAACGAGGCCACGGTATGGGCGTAGTAGAGCCAGGCGTTGTAGTGGGCCTCGTCCCTATACTGCGACAACAACAAAGACACGACGTCGTCCACCTCGGCGCGGGGGTAGAAGGCCTTGACGGAGGGCCCGTCGAACATGCGCGAGCCCTTTAGGGGGACCTCGACCATTAGGGGCTCGGCCCCCTGGGCCGGCTTTAGGTAGAAGAGGAGGATTTTGGGCAGAGAGGAGAGGGCTCTCTCGGCCATGGCCGCGTATTCGTCTAGGGAAGCCCGCGGCTCGCGCCTGAAGATTAAGGCGTCCTCTACTCTGTCCCTGACGGCCGCCCTGAGTTTGCCGACGCTGGTGAGCCCCTTATGGCTCATGTAGGCATCGCAAGCGCCGAGGAGCATGGGCATGGTGTAGGTCCGGGGCGCCATGCCGGCCAAAAACGCTGAGTCTGTGACGGATTGCCTAAAGAGTAGGTCGAAGGCCGCGGCCGCCTCGTAGTCGCCGCGCATCCTCTGGTACTCCCTCAAGAGCTCTTTTCTAAACCGCCGGAGCCACATTATAGAGTACCAGCTAAGGCCCCTTTCCACTATATAGTCATCTATCCTCCCCTTCAGCGCCTCGAAGGCCGCGTACTCCTTGAGGACCTTGAAGCGGCTGTCCTTGCTCACGAAGACGAGCTTGACCCCGGCCCCCTCGGCCTGTACCACCAGCTCGGCCAAGGCGTTCAGCGCGGCGATGAACTCGGGGATATAGAAGAGGGCTTGGAACTCCCTTGTAAGTATTAGGTTGTGGATGAGCATTATCGCCTTGGCGTAGAGCGAGCCGTCCATCAACAAGTAGTCCAAGCCCCCCTCCTGGATCGCCCTAGTGGCCGCTAACGACTCCACTAGCGTTAGATAGGCCCAGGGCAGGGCCTTCGAGTCCACGGGCTCCACGTCGACTATGAGCTCCCTCTTAGATATGCCGGGCCCCACGGCGGCCGCCCTGGCTATGATCACCCTATGCCCGTTTGCGAGCTCCACGGCCCCTATCCCTCCGTCGACCGCCGCCACTCTGGCAGAGGGCTCCGCCTCCGGCCTCGGCGCCTCGAGCATCTTTATCCGGGCCAAGAAGGTCCCATAGGAGCTGTCGCCCTGGGACTCTAAGTATCTCTTTATCCTGCCCCTAGCCTCAGCCAAGAATAGATCGAAAAAATGGTCCACGGACTCTCTGGCTCCAGAATTTAAATAAGATAAGCTAAAAGTGTATGAGGAGGGCTC
>JZWT01000088.1 GCA_000960885.1 Thermoproteus sp. AZ2
CTGACCTCCACGCCTAGCGCCTTGGCCAGATCCACGGCCCTTTTCCTCGCCACTGGGCCTACGATCAACAGCTTGGGCTTTACCCCAACTACTCTTTCGTAGAGCGAGCCCTCCCTCGCCAGCTCCGCCACGTCGCCCCTGTCGATGCTCGCCTTATATTCGACCAAGATGTGTTCCCCATCCCTAACCAAGACGTCCACATCAATCATCGACGGGTGCCCGAAGACTACGCCCTCGCCATCGTAGTAGGCCCAGCGCCTAACCTCGTAGGCCTTCAACAAATCCTCAACCAGATACTTAATCGCATCCCTAAACACGTCCTCGGTATATAAACCGTACCTATAGCCGAGGGCGGCTATAGAGGCGGCCAACTTCTCATTGCTTCTCTGCAGCGATATTATGGCCCCCTGCTGGGCCTCAACGGTCTTCTGCAAAGATTCTACGCTTTTCTGCAACGACTCGATGGCCCTCTGTTGAGACTCGACGGTTCTCTGCAGCGATTCAATGGCTTTTTGTTGAGCTTCAATGGTCCTCTGTAGCGATTCGACGGCCTCTGCAGCGATTCTACGCTTTTTTGGAGCGAGATTATTGCATCTTGCTGGGCCTCGATTGTCCTCTGCAGCGCAAGTATGGCCTCGCTGTGCTTGGCGACTTGTTCTTGGAGCGACTTAATGGCCTTAAGTATCTCCTCAATGCCCAACAGCCCCATGACCGCGTACCTAAACTCCTCATCCTCCTTCAGCAACCTGAGCAGCTCGCCCTTGAGGTCAACCACATTAAGAAAGACGTCCCCAGTTAAAAATCTAAAGATAACGCTGTGCCTACCTTTAACGAGAGCTATTCGGCGGAGCGGCTAGACGTAGCCGAGCTCGCTGAGCCTATTCACGAAGGAGCTCCACAAGCTTCTCCCGGCCTTGGAGAAGAGCGTTAGGTAAAAGAAGGCCGTAGACGCCGCGACCTCCGCTGTGGAGGACCAAAACGCCGCCCGTGCGAGGGGCCCTAGGTGGGCCCAATAGGCGGCCACCGCTAGGCCGTAGGGGACCATATATATGGCGATAATTAACAAGGCGGCGAGGGAGAGGAGGAGGTACTTCACGTTAAGCCTCGGGGGCGCCGCGGGCAGGCTTAAGACTTGTGGCATCTCAGCCGCGGCCGCGAATATCCAGCTCGTCTGCGGCGTCGTCAACACGGCGCATATCAGCGCGGGGACTAGGTAGGCGGCGGGCGGATATGCGAAGTAGGACGCGGCGTATGCGGCGGCCAGCGGGGCGAGCGATATGGCCATGAGCGCCGCCCTAGCCAACATCCTATACCTAATATAGGCGTATTGGTCTACGGCGAAGCTTATCCAGAGCCTCTCGAACCCTATGGTAGACATGGAGAAGACAAACGAATAGAGGAGCGGGAGGAAGGCCATTAGGGATGCCGCGGTGATGACGGCGTCGGCGGAGGGCCTCATGAGATACAAGACGGCCAAATAGGCGGCGGCCGCCGCCGCGGAGATGGACAACGTGAGCCTCAGCACGTTGGTGCGCCTAACCATATACGTACTTCCCCCGGGCATATTCAGGCGTATGGCCATAGACCCTGTGGAGGTGCGCCACGCCAGCTGCCAGAGGCTATTGGGCGGGCCGCCCGAGGTCCTCACGGCCGCCTCCCTTAGGCGCCCCCTTAAGGCGGCCGGCGCGGCGAATAGGCCGTAGGCGTTGGACGCCGCCTCGCCGGCCCGCGCCTTGACCGCGTGGGCGGCTGCTCCGGCCGCTAAAAAGGCGGCTACTGCGTAGGCGGGGCTTACGGCGGAGCCGTAGAATATATTGGCCGGGGGTAGAACACGGCGGTTGTCATCAGGTAGGCCGCGAAGGCGCCGGACGCGTATAGCCCAGCCCTGGCGTCTGGGAGGACTCCTAGGAGGGAGAAGAATAGGGATAGGCCTATTACGGCGGCTAGATATGAGGTGAGGCCCAGAGGGGTCTCCATGGGGGCCAAGGCGCCGACGCCGAGCACTATGAAGATGAATAGGTACTGAACCGAGTCGGCCAGGGCTACGGCGAATAGATACGTGGAGGGCTCTATATTTGTTGAAAACACGAAATCTATGTCGGATTTAGCGACGCCGGATATCGCGATGCCGGATCTAGCGACGCCGGCGCCTAAATAGCGGATGAGGAAGTTGAGGAGCAAAATCGACGAGATAAATATATTGTATGCAATCGAGGATAGTCGCCAAGAGCCCTGAACTCTAGGCGCGCTCGTCGTGTTGATGAATCCATATATAGTCATTATATATATTAATAATATAAAATAAATTATTAATAATCGTTTTGAATATTTTAATTTTAATATATAATATACAATTTTTATAAATTTATTCATTTCATTAACTTAGCCACCACCTCCTCTATTCTCTCGTCCTTAGCCATAGCCCTCAGCTCGTCCATGGCGCCCCTCCACACTATCCTGCCCCTGCTTATGACCAAGACGTCCTTGGCCAGCCTCTCGGCTATGGACATTATGTGGGTCGAGACCAATATGGCGGCGCCCGAGGAGTTGAGGCCCTTGAAGAGCCTTATGACCTCCTCTTGTGTGGGTATGTCGAGGTAGTTCAGGGGCTCGTCCAGTAGGAGCACCCTGGGGCTGTGCATAGTGGCCATGCTATGGCGAGCCTCTGCCTATTGCCCCTCGAGAGGGAGCCGGCGAGCCTGTCGGCCAAATCCTCTAGGCCCAGCGCCTTTATGGCCCTATCCACGACGCCCGAGTCCAGCCCGCGGAGGACCGCCATGTACTCTAGGTTCTCCCTAACCGTGAGGTTTAGGAAGGGCACGGCGTCTTCGGGGAGGTAGCCGAGGCACGACTTGGCCTCCTTGGGCTCCCTCTGCACGTCGTGTCCGCACAGGGCGGCCCTCCCCGAGTCCGGCCGGAGCAGGCCGGCCAATATCCTCAGCGTAGTGGTCTTGCCGGCCCCGTTGGGGCCGAGGAGGGCAACGGCGCCCCCGCAGGGGATCGAGAGGGATACCCCGTCGAGGGCCGTGACGGGGCCGTACCTCTTGACTAACCCCTCGGCGACGATGCAGTCCATAGTGGGGGCTGCGCCTTATTTTTTAGCTCTTTCTATGAGGTACGCTATCGCTATGGCCGAGGCGAAGTCTAAGGCCCACTGCGCGTAGCTGAGCCAGCTGATATATGCCGCGGCCCCCGGCGAGGCCAAGGAGGAGGCTACGCCTATCGCCACGAGCGCAAGCCCGAATATGGCGCCTTTCGAGTACCAGGGCAGGCCGAGCCTGCGCCACACGGCCCCCATTATCGCGCCGACTATGGCCATTATGACCAACGGGCCCAACACAGCAGCCACGTACATCACAGCGGTAGATATAGAGACTATAGCTTGTATCTGGCTAGGGGTCGTCGCCACGCCCTGCCGCGCGACCGCCTCTTGGATCGTTTGGTAGAGGACTTGGCGTATATACTCCCTCTGCGAATATATCAAGGCGTCTACGATCAACCCATCTAGGAGGCCCACCAAGGCGCCCCACTTGGCCCCGGTCCCCGCGCCCATAGAGAGGGGGCTGAGCCCAGCATATATTCCTTGCCCCCCGCCCGCCGCCGCGGACATAAATTTTATATATAGATGGGTTCCGGCTCTATATGTCGGGGATCGAGTAGAGGTTCTGGACACGACGCTTAGGGACGGCGCACAGGGCGCCAACGTCTCCTTCGCCCTCGCCGACAAGATAAGGATCGCCCTAATGCTCGACGAGCTCGGCGTCGACTATATAGAGGGGGGCTGGCCCTACAGCAACCCTAAAGACCTAGAGTTCTTCAAGGCTATGAGGGAGCACAAGCTCTCGAGGGCCAAGCTGGCGGCCTTCGGGAGCACTAGGAGGAGGGGGGTTAGGCCTAGCGAGGACGAGAACCTAAACGCCCTGCTCAAGGCCGACGTCCCAGTCGCCGTTATATTCGGCAAGAGCTGGACCCTCCACGTGAGGGAGGTCTTGGGGACCACTTGGGAGGAGAACTTGGCCATGATAGAGGAGAGCGTGGAGTATCTGAGGGAACACGGCCTAGAGGTCATATACGACGCGGAGCACTTCTTCCAGGGGTATCAAGAGGACCCCGAACACGCGCTTAGGTCTATAGAGGCCGCGTGGAGGGCCGGGGCGAGGGTCGTCGTCTTGGCCGACACAAACGGCGGGACTCCGCCCCACGAGGTCTATAGGATAGTGGGGGAGGTCAAGGCCAGATATCCCGCGATGCCCCTAGGGGCCCACATGCACAACGACATAGGGTGCGCCGTGGCCAACACCCTCATGGCCGTGGCCGCTGGGGCCCGGCACGTGCAAGGCACGATAAACGGGATAGGGGAGAGGACGGGCAACGCCGACTTGACCGCGGTCTTGCCCACGCTGGAGCTGAAGATGGGGCTCAAGGTCTTGGGCGATGAGCCGCCGCAGGCGAAGTTCGCTAAGCTGAGGGAGGTCTCGAGGGCCGTCTACGAGGCGTTGGGCCTCCAGCCGAACCCCTACCAGCCCTACGTGGGCGAATACGCCTTCGCCCACAAGGGAGGGGTGCACGCCGACGCCGTAATGAAGACGCCGAGGGCCTACGAGCACGTGGACCCGGCCCTCGTGGGGAACAGGCGCGTGATAGTGGTCTCTGAGGCCTCGGGCGGGGCCAGCCTGGCCCTGAAGGTGGCGGAGGAGCTCGGGTTCTCCCTCGATAAGAGGGACCCGAGGGTTAGGGAGGCCTTGGAGGAGATAAAGAGGCTCGAGAGGGAGGGCTACTCCTTCGACGCTGCGCCGGCCTCGGCCATGTTGATAGTGCTCCGCCGCCTCGGCCTCTACAGACAGCTCTTCCAGCTCAAGGAGTGGAGAGTCGTCTCTGGGCCGGACAGCGCCTCGTACGCGGTGGTCAAGGTGGCGGTCGGCAAGGCGGAGCTCGTCGAGGGCGCGGAGGGCGTGGGCCCGGTACACGCCGCAGACGTGGCGCTCCGCAAGGCTCTGCAGAGGGCCTTTCCAGAGCTGTCCAAGGTCGTCTTGAGGGACTACAGAGTCGTCTTGCCCACCATAGTGAAGAACACGGAGAGCGCGGTTAGGGTGACAATCGAGTTCAGCGACGGCGAGAGGATCTGGCGCACGGTCGGCGTCTCCACGAACGTAGTAGAGGCCTCTATAAAGGCGCTGGTCGATGGGCTGGACTTCTACCTCCAAACCGCCGAGCTCAAGCCTACCCCCTCTCCTCTAGGGGCTGGTAGCGTAGGTTGACGGGGCCGACGTACCTCTCCGTGGGCCTTATCAGCCTGTTTTGGGCCCTGTACTCGAGCGCGTGGGCCGCCCAGCCCGCGGCCCTGGCCATGGCGAAGGCCGGGAGGTTCAAGTCCACGGGTAGGCCTAGGTAGTGGAATATGACTGAGGCGTAGAGGTCCGTGTTGGGGTATATGCCCTTGGCCGCGAGCTTCGCCCCCACGTATTCCTCTAGGCCCTCGGCTATCTCCAGCCAGGCGAAGTCCCCCTTAAGCTCGGCCAAGCCCTTGGCCAAGCCCTTGAGTATCTTGAGCCTCGGGTCGGGCCCCCTCTTGTAGATGCGGTGGCCGAAGCCAGGTATCCTCCTCCCCGCCGCCAGCTGTTTGTCGACCCACTCGGCGACTCTCTCGGGGTCGCCGATCTCGGCTATCATCTTGGCCGCGTCCACGTTGGCCCCGCCGTGTAGGGGGCCCTTGAGGGATGAGATCGCCGCCGTTATGACGGCGTACATATCGGCCAGCGTGGAGGCCACCGTGACGGCGGTGAAGGAGCTGTTGTTCATGCCGTGCTCGGCGTAGACTATGAACATGACGTCGAGGGCCCTCGCCTCCTTCGGGTCGGGCTCCTCGCCCCTAAGAGAGGCCAAGAAGTACTGCGCGTGGCCCCTATACTCGGCGTCCGCCGGCTTGAGCCCGCGCCTGGCCCTATCGAAGTGGGCGACTACGTAGGGCATCGCGGCGATCGCCTTAATCCCCCGCGCCAGCTCCGCCTCGGCAGATCTATCCGATAGGTCCTCGCCGGCGGCCATCAACGACACGGCTGTCCTCAAGGCGTCTATGGGCTCGGCTCCGGCTGAGGCCGCCAGCCCAGCGGCCTCCTCCACGTGCCTGGGGGGCCTCCTCAGCGAGGCGAGCCTAGCCCTGAACTCCTCCAGCTCCGCCCTCCGGGGCAGGCGCCCGTATAGGAGCAGGTAGGCCGTCTCCTCGTAGGTGGACCTCTCGGCCAGCTCCTCCAAGTCGTAGCCCCTATAGTATATCTTCCCCGCATCGGCGTCTATGAGGCATATCTTGGTCTCCTTGACGGCGACGCCCTCCAGCCCCGGCGGCGCTATCATACGGCCTAGGCCGCACAAACCTTTAAGCTTTTCACCTATAATCGACG
>JZWT01000089.1 GCA_000960885.1 Thermoproteus sp. AZ2
GTACGACTGGCTCAAGAGGACCGGCTTCCCCGTGGACGGCTACGACGACTTCTCGGCCAGGCTTAAGGCAAGCTTCGAGTATCGCGCCTTGGTCAACGCGTGGGTCGTCTTGAGGTCTAGGGAGCCCCCGCGCTCCCCGGCGTTTAAGGCGCTTTACCAATACGCGTTGGCGCGCCGCCTCAAGGCCGAGGCCCCCTAGATATACGCCGTGTGGACGCCGCCGGATTCGGCGATGGCCTCTATATCTATGCCCATATATGTCGACTTTATGGTGACCTTTATATAGGCCGGGTTGACCGCTGCGCGGATCTTCTCGAGGAGGTCCACGGCCAGCTCCTCCTGGAGTATCTCCTTGCCCCTATAGCTATCAATTATCTTTTTGAACTCCTCCAGCTCTATCGCGGCGCCCCTCGGCGCGTACTCCACCACGGCCTCGAAGACGTCTATTGTCTTGCTTATGGGGCAGACGGACTCGCCCTTGGCCCTCAGCCTTACCAACTGCGGTTGTTTAGCCAGCTTTATCATGGGCGCGGCTGTGCGCCGGTTATAAAAGCATCTCCGCCGGCGGAACGCGGCGATCTATTCATTTATATAGCCATATATAAAATATGTCATGATAGTCGTTGACGGCTTGGGGAAGAGGTTCGGCGATATCTGGGCCCTCGACTCGGTCACGTTCTCGGTGGATGGGGGGAGGGTGGTGTCGGTCTTGGGGCCGAACGGGGCCGGGAAGACTACCCTAGTCAGGATACTAATCACGGAGCTCCTGCCCACCAAGGGCAGAGCCGAGGTGGCCGGCCTAGACGTGGTGAAGGACGCGGAGAGGCTTCGGGAGAGGATAGCCGCGGTGCCGCAGGAGGGGTCGCCGATAGGCTTCCTCACGCCCCTCGAGTTCGTCTACGCCTATCTACTCCTGAGGGGCTATCCGAGGAGGGAGGCCCGGCGACGGGCGCTCGAGGCCCTCGACTCGCTTGAGCTGAGGGAGGTCAAGGATAGAGAGATACAGACCCTCTCCGGCGGGACTAAGAGGAGGGTCATGCTGGCCGCCGTCTTGGCCGCGGATGCCGACGTGGTCTTTTTAGACGAGCCCACGACGGGCCTAGACGTGATAAGCAGGAGGATGGTCTGGAACGCCATAAGCGCCATGAGGGATGGGGGCGCCACGATACTCTTGACCACTCACTACGTCGAGGAGGCCCAGATGCTGAGCGACGTCGTCGTCTTGTTGAACAGGGGCAAGGTCGTAGATGTGGGGCCCCCCGGCGCGCTCGTGGAGAAGGTCCCCGGCAGATACGTGGTGGAGGCCTATATGCCAGGGGAGCCCCCGATCCCGCCCCACATAGCTATAGGGGGGAGGGCTATATATTTCGTGGATAAGCCCGAGGAGGTCGCCGGGAAGCTAGTGGACGCCGGGGCCCGCGTGGGGATTAGGCCGAAATCCCTAGAGGACTACGTAATCCTCAAGATGGGCTATGAACAAGGCGGTGAAGACTCTTAGGGATATATTGGTCATAGGCTGGCTCAACGGCTGGGTGCCGCTGGTGAGGAGCTGGGTGTGGCTGGTCGCCAACGCCGTCACGCCGTTGAGCCTCCTCGTGGTCTTGGCCATATACGCAGGCCCCCTGGGGATTAAGTGGGGCTTGGTGGGCGGCCTCATATGGACTATAGCCTCCAACGGCATCTCGCTCATCGGCGACGCCACCTTCTACCGCCTAGAGATAAAGTTCCAGCAGATGCTCGTCGCGGCGCCCGTGTCGCCGGTGGCCTACGCGCTCGGCCTAGCCCTAAGCAGCTTTATATTCGCGGCGCCTACGCTGGCCTTCTACGCGGCCTATTTGGCGTACCTAGGCGTCTTCACGGCGGTCGGCGTCTTGGAGGCGGCCGCCGCTTTGTTGCTCCTCTGGCTCGCCACGGCGGGCGTGGGCTTCGCCGTATCTACCCTAATAAACCAGATGAGGTACGCCTGGGCTGTGCCCGGCATATTGAGCGCGGTCCTCTCGACCATGGCCCCCGTCTATTGGCCCGCGACGGTCCTGCCCAGCCAATGGCTCGGCGTCGTGTTGCCCACGGGCGAGGCGGGCGTAATTATACAGACGGCGCTGGGGCTCGCCAGATATGGGGAGGGCCTCTTGGCGGCCGCGTGGGCTTTGTTGGCGGCCTACGCGGCGGTAGCCCTGGCCCTATTGGCCAAGGTGGCCCGCTGGAGGCAGGTCTAGCCGCGGTTAAGAGAGCTTAAAGGGCTTGCCCTCCTTGAGGATCTTGTCGGCTAGGTCGGGCGCCGCCCTCCTCAACTCGTCCTTTATGGAGTCGAGGAACGCCCTCTCCTCCTTCTCGTTCCTAAGCTCGTCTGGGAGCATACGCGGTATCTCGTCGATTATGGGATACCAACGGCCGCAGGTGGGGCAGTATATGACGCCGGTCTCTATCTCCCAGCGGTGGCACTCCTCGCAGGGCAGGGTATCGGGCTTGGGGTGCTCCTTGATCTTCAAGTCGCGGTAGGAGCAGTACTCCTCGCAGAAGGGCTTCCTCGGCCAAGTGTACTGGCGCTCGGGGTGCTCCGTGCGCTTGAGGACTATAAGGCGGAGCGGGAACGTCTTGTCGTACGGGCAGGCGAGGACGTCCATAAGGCGGTACTTCATAGCCCCCTAAAGTGGATAACTATTTATCTTTTGGCGCCGGCGGCTATAGGCCCTCGTGACCCCTGTGCTTGACCATAGGCGGATAGCCCTTTATGGTCAGGGTATGAGTGCGGAGCGCGTAGCTCTTCATCACTGCTACTCCGTTCTGTGCATATACGAGCTCGGCGGCTGCCTCTTTCAAGCCTATCCTCTCCAATACTTGCTCCTCGCTCCTAAAGGCCACCTTTGTGTTCGTGAGTTGGATGATTAAGTCGTTTAAGTCGGCCGGCGTATGGGTTGCGAAGACAACGCCTATTCTCCTCACTCTCCCGAGCCTGGTGATTTTGTTTATTAGGGACTCCACGACGTCTTTATTGAACTCCTCCCTCCCCCTGGCTTGGGGGAAGTAGTTGTGGGCCTCGTCTATGAAGAGGAAGGTGGGCCGCGGCTGGCCCCTCTCGAGCTCTCGGTCCTTATGCTCGTAGATCTTGGAGAGCACTCTATAGACGACGATGGAGGCCGCGGCCGGCCTCTCGACGAGGTGCCTCAAGTCCACCACCACGAGTCCCCCTAAGGAGCCGTAGTCGGGCTCCCCGAAGCGGACCCTCCTAGGCCCAGCGGTCACATCCTCGCCGGTATACGACGCGTCTAACAGCCCCGTCTCGGCAATCGTGACCAAGCTCCTGACAACGTTGTCCCTTTGGCCTGGGTGGAGACTCATGTCCTTAGCTACATTCTCGATAACGTCGATGTTCTCTACGAACTCGTAGATGGTCGTGGGGGCCCCCTTCCTCCTCGCCTCAATCGTCTTCCTCATCCTCTCGATAATCCGCGGGAACAATAGGGCCACGCGCTCGCTTAGGATTGGGAAGATTTGCGGGATATCCTTATACGCCTCTATAAATCTCAGAGACCACGGCAGTAGGCGGAGGTCGAATTTGGCGCCCTCGGCCTCCACTACGCCTTTCATCTCCCTTATGAGGATCTCTCCGCCGCCCCTCACCTCGTGCTCTACCTTCACCTCGCTTATGTGGGCCCCCGGATATGTCTCTTCGACGAACTGCCTAGCTATGCCGCAGCCGACCGCCTCGGCGAACGCAACTTGGTCCTTGACGTCTGTGAGGGAGTAGTCGGCCTCGCCTAGGCACTCCCCGGCGTGTCCCCATATCGAGTCCCGCCACGAGTCTATTAGGCTCTGCGACATGGGCAACACCACGGTGATGGAGCCGGGCGGGTTATAGGGCGGCTGCATCGCCACGGCGGGCGGCAGAGGCATATGTAGGTAATCGCCCTGTAGGTCCAGGGCCACGACGGTGGAGCCGCGCGCCTCGTTCAGAATCGCCAAGGCCAAGTTCTTCATAAAGACGGTCTTCCCGGAGCCCGTGGTCCCCACTATGAGCATGTGCTGGTAGAGGAGGGACTCGGGCACCTTCACGTCCACCTCGAGCTCGCGGCCCCCGGCGTACAGCCTGCCGATGGGCACGCCCTTCTCGGGGAGGCCCAGCATCTTCTCGAGGAACTCCGGGCCGGGCCTAAAAACCACGCTTAGGGGGTCCACGGGGGTGTGGACCGAGGAGGGCTCGCAGGGGTCCCACTCATCGGCGGGGCACTCGGTGAGGGGCTCCAGGACTAGCCTAGCCGGCGTGGCCAAGCCCGCGGGGTCTTGCAAGGCCGCAAAGGCCAGCCTCATCCCCAGGGCGCTCGCCAAGTGCTCCCTCTCCACGCTGGCTACTCTCGCCAACACGACCGCCCCCATCAACGTCGAGATCCCCAGCAAATCGCCTATCTTGACGCCGGCCCTCCCGTACTCCTCGAAGGGTATAGAGACGGCGATCTCGCTGCCCTCCTCCCCGACCACTACGCCCTCGAGCGCGTCCACTCTGCCTATTATTTGGCCGAACCTCTTGGCGACCTCCTCGGCCCTAGCGAGCAGATCCCCCACCGACATAGCCAGCCAGCTCCTGTAGAGCCTGCACGATGGCCTGCTCGGAGTCGTAGGTGGGCGAAACGCCGCGGGCTCTCGCCCTCTCGCCCAAGAACACCAAGAGGGACGCGGTCACGCGCTTGGCGTATCTATCCACAACGTCTATGGGGTAGGGCACGCCCCTCTCGGTAGTGCTCTTGGCCAAGGCCTCGACAATCCCCTCGTCCGCCGACTCGGCGAGGGCCTCGACCCTATAGACGAAGCCCATGGCGTTGACGTACCAAAACACGACGTCTCTAAACATGTACTGCATAAGCCCCTTGTGCTCCCACCTCAGCTTAAACGGGCCTATCAAGGTGAAGCCGAGCCCTCTGCCCAAGCGCTGGGCCACATAGGCGTCGTTGCAACGGCCCCTATCCACGGCCAGCCCCAAGGCCTCCAGCACCTCGCCCCTGCAGAGCTTTGCCGAGTTCTCCACGCGCTTGACAACCCCGACGGCCCGCGCGCCTTTGCCGAGTATCTCGAGCCGCTTGGCCGCGACGTCGGCTATGGCCATGTGGCTTAGGTAGAGGGGCCCGTCCACCACTACCACCGACTCGCCGCCCTGGCCCAAGGCGAGGCCTAGGGCCTCGTTCTCGAGCGAAGTCCGCAAGAGCTCGGCTATGTCGTCCTCATCCCTATACCCCTCGTCGAAGTATCTATTGTTGTGGGAGACCTTGACGAAGGGGAAGCGGGCCTCGACCTCCTTGAGCACGCCTCTAGGCGCCCTCACGGCCAGGTAGGGCGCCGCCAGCCCCAAATCCCCGGGGCACGTCGAGGGCGCGCCCGGCGAGGCGCCGTAGACGGCGACGCTGGCTATGTGGATAGAGAAGGTGGGCGTGAAGAGGCTCCGCGAAGACCCATCTATGGAGACAAAACGTGGGAGGGTCCGCCCAGAGGCGACCGCCTTAACGAGCTGATCGTCCAGGGGCTCGACAGAGTGTGGGGCTTCCTCGTCCCGATAAGGGGACGGAGGGGGCAAGGCCTCCCTAGATTTAGATAATACCTCTATGAGCATATCGAGGTCGCCGAGCCTGCCAGTAGGCACAGTAAATATCTCAGGAGAATATAAATGAATTGTATTTAAAACAATTAGATAAAATAGGGGTATCTCGGTGTAACACTAGGCCTAGCCGAGGGCGAGATAAATTGGGCCGCCGCCAGCGATATGCGGATTAAGCTCATTAGGGCCGAGGGCGGCTGGGGCTACTACGCCCTGCCCTCCAGCCCCGACAACCCCTATAGGCCCATCGAGGTAGTGGTGAGGGCCGGCGATAGGCTCTACCGCCTAGAGACCTGGGCCTACTACGAAGACGGCGCGTGGGCCATCGCGCTCCCCCTCAACGCCGAAGAGGTTGAACTGATATATCTGAGGTAAGCCGCGCTTAGCCCCGCGTTCGCTGAGTGGCGTTCACGCCGCCATCGCGGGCTCTCTAAATGCCTAAAAGCCTCTGAGACGGTTCCCGGTCTTAAGGAGTGCGGCGGCCGGGATTCGAACCCGGGATCAACGGCTTGGAAGGCCGCCATCCTAAACCAGGCTAGACTACCGCCGCCCTAGCCTCATAGAAATGTGGTTTTAAAATTAGTCGCCGTATCTCTCGCCGACATGGGCCCCACGTATTTATCTTTAGTGAGTTCCCCTCTCAGCGCCGGCATCGGCTAA
>JZWT01000009.1 GCA_000960885.1 Thermoproteus sp. AZ2
GCGGCCAATCTCACGCAGGCGCGAAGTCGCCGAAGTGCGTGTAGAGCACGAGTCGTTTGCCCCCGAGTGCGTCGAGTACTACCTGCCCTCGGGACCTCGGAGTCATGTCCCCAACAGCAATACGAAAGCGCCAGCGGCGTGGTCGAAGAGGGCCACCTCTACTAAACCCCGCTATCTAAAAAGGACTTACACTTAAAGACAAAAGCTTTGTCGATGCCGATGGCTAGAAGACGAGCGCTGTATAGCCGTTGTTTATGAACATGGACAAGTCCTCGTGGTGCTCCTCATCGCCTACTAATCTAATCCTCAGCGCAGCTATCTTATCCTTAATATTAAGGTGCGGCGGGGACGCGCAATAACCGCACACGCCATATATTATGCCCTCCCTATATGCGACCTCATAGGCGGGCCTCAACCCCCTATATGGGCTGTCGGATATCGGTATCTTTGAGCCTAATCCGTCGAAGTAGACGACCACGTCATGTCCAGAGCGCTTGAGCTGGGCCGCGTAGTGGAGGGCGTGGGCCGCCTTTATTGCCTCCGACAAGTCCTCGGGATTACATAGTATTACAAAGGCATATTCGCCCATTACCGATAATCGCGGACTAACTAATATATTTCACTTTGCTTTATTCAACCATTAACGATCAAAGGGACAGTAGATGCCGGATGTAGTTATAGCTGACCTGGCACACGTTATCAACTGTTATCACGTCGGCGTCCTTAACGACGTTTCGTGTAACCTCTATTCTTAACGCCATGTGCCGAGGTTCTTGAACTAAGTGGATGTACCTACTCCATAACGGGGAGGCCGACGATGGATAATAGGGAACCCCCTCTCGGTAATATTCCAAACGGATGGCTCAGAGATGATCCGCATGGGCGAAGTGTCGTCATCGTCTTCCCTAAAAAGCGAAAGCTTGATGAGCCCAGGGCCAGAAGCCGAGGCGGCTGTGCCCTGTTAAGGAAAAGATTTAAATATAGGTGCAACACGGCGATTGTAAATAGGCGCGGTCATATTCTCTTTTCTTCTTCGCCATATTCTTTAAATGCAATAGCGCTATCCCGTTATTTTCGGCGTAGGTATGCCTTATTTTATGTAGTAAGGTTTATATATTTCTGTCTTTTTTACGCACATGGCGGCAACCGAAGAACTAAGACTAACAGACCGCCAAGTACAAATACTACAACACTTGCTTCAACGAGCTCAACCCATGAGGGTCTACACTGTCTATGGAGACCAAGACGAAATAGCGAGGGAGCTCGGCATGACTAGGCAGGCGCTGGCCATACACCTCAAGCGCCTTAAGGAGTTGGGCCTAGTTAGGACAGGGCGCGAATTCGTAGACGTGACAGAAAAAGCGGTTAAATTCCTCAAGGGCCAGTCAAACGACGTAATAGTGCTGGTTAAAGTGGAGCCTAGGTACCGCGACAAGGTCTACGACTTCGCCAAGAAATTGCCCATAGAGAAGGCCTTGAGGCTAGCCGGCGAATACGACCTAGCCATCACTACACAGGAGACCGTGCTGGACAAGGTGCTCGATTCGCTTAACAATATGGAGGGAGTCCGCGAAACTAAGACTTTCATAAGCATTGGCGCACTAAAGGAGTAATATATAAAATATAAAACAATTTTTATCAGCCTCTGATCTCTAACTGATAATCATAGAAGAGGTTTTACCCCCCACCCTCCCGGCACGCCGGTTTCCCGGGCCCTCTCGGAGCCCAGTACTCCCGAGCGCGGGGCCGGCCTTAACTTCTGGGATCGGACGAGTCCAGGTGTGGCACCGGCCCCTGTGGCCGGGTTAGGTGAGTTTGGGCCTACGCCTCAAGGTTTCAGGGGTCTTTTTAAGCTTTGCGCTATTCTAAGACGGCGTTTCCCCCGCGTAATATGCCGTAGTTCGTCACAACCCACCTGTTCTTTACCTGCCTCGTTAGGACGACCTTCGCCCCCTCCTCAGCCGCCACGGCCTTCTTAAGCGCGATGGCCGCGGTGTCCCTCTTCGCCGATTGGACTACGCCGAATACCGTGGCGGGGCCCACCGAGGCCATGACAACCTCGTTTTGTTTTAGGGGCTCCGCCTTTTCGCCGAGCCTGGGCAACTCCTTAACCTCTAGCTCTATCGTAGTCCAGACGGGGGGGAGAGAGCCGGGCTTGCCAACTATAGAGCCCGCCAGCGCGTCGGCTTTTGCCAGCGCTGGGTCGAGGGTTGTGAGGAGCCCTACTAGGCCCCCCGGCCTCGCCTCCTCGGCCCTCTCGCCGCCGTATTCTATGCCCACGACCTTTGTATATAGGGGCTGGTAGGGCGCCCTGGCCCCAGGCCTATCGAGCTTTAGGCCCGGCCTTATCTCCACCTCGTCGCCTATCCTTATGGTGCCTTGGAGCAACGTGCCGCCCAGCACGCCTCCCCTAAGCTTCTCCACGGGGGTCCCCGGCGGGTTTATATTGAAGCTCCTCAACACGGCCATTCTAGCCGGCTTAGAGATATCCGGGGCGCGCCTCGGCGTAATCTTAGCTATATATGCGGCTAGGGCGTCTATGTTGACTTTGTGTAAGGCCGAGACGGGGACCACCGGCGCGTCCTCGGCCCAGGTGCCGGCGAGGAACTTCTTTATCTGCGAATAGTTCTCAAGGGCCTTCTCCCTAGTCACTAAATCTACCTTGTTCTGGGCGACCACCATATTGCGCACGCCTATTATGTCGAGGACAGCGAAGTGCTCCGCGGTTTGGGGCTGCGGGACCGGCATCGTGGCGTCTATCACCATAACCGCCGCGTCGACCGCGGCCGCGCCCGACACCATTGTGGCTATTAAGACCTCGTGGCCCGGCACGTCTACTATGGATATCTTGCGGAGAAGCTTAGGCTCAGAGCCGTCTGGGCATTTGCCCTCGCTCAATAGCCCGTCCGTGAGGGGGTATTCGCCGCCGCAGTCGTATATGCCGATTTGGGTATAGCCCAGCTTAATGGTCATGGCCTTCTTGACCTCTTCGCTGTGGCGGGCGACCCAGACCCCAGATAAGGCGTACACCACGGTGGTCTTGCCGTGGTCTACGTGGCCGCTGGTGGCTATTATGCCGTCTGGGTAGACGAAGCCCATGGCCCCCTATATATTGCCACTATAAAAGCCTTGGTCGGCGCACTAAATATTTATACGAGGGCGCAGAGGGAGATATGGCGGAGGACATAATTAACGAGATCAGGAGGACCTTCGAGGAGTTGAGCAAGGCCGTTCAGAAAACCGTCGAGGAGGCCGTCAAGACCACCTCCGAGACCGTGAGGAGGGTCACCGTGGAGCAGGGCGTGAAGATAAAGGAGCAGGACGACACGGCTATCGTCGAGATCGATATGCCGGGCCTAGAGCCCGGCGATATATCTATCTACATCTCTAAGGAGGGCGACTACATAAGGGCGGAGGGCGCTAGGGGCGATAGGAAGTACTCGAGGAGGGTCTACCTGCCCTTTAAGGTCGAGCCCTCCACCGCCTCAGCCTCTTATAAAAATGGCGTATTGACTTTGACTTTTAAGAAGGCGAAGCCGCAGGAGATACAAATTAAGGTCGAATAACTCTTTTAATTAAATAAAGTGCTACGGCCAAGTGCCCTAGGGAGCCCACGTCTTCCTCCACGGCGTAGACCTGCCTAGCGCCGGGCGGAAGCTCCTTTGCCGTTATGGGTAGGTCGGAGCCGCTGGCGACTAAGGCTATTCTCCCATCGGGCAATTGGCCGAGGGGCTCTACGCCCTTCTCCGGCCTCGATAAGACCAACGTTAGGTCTGGCCTCAGCAGCTCGTGGGCGTCCTTGAGGTCGTTGAAGACGAGCACCTCGCCCCCCATCTTAAACGCCAGCTTGAACAAGTCGCCTATTTGTTGGGCGGCTGAGCCGAAGACCCTGGCCACCGCCAGCCTCCTCACGCCGAAGCCGTAGGCGACTTTGGCGAATTCGATCAGCCTGGGGAGGCTCGATATGTTGTAGACCACCACTATGATCTCCGCCACGGCGCGGCTCAGCGCAGGGCTTTTTATGTATTCGCCCTCGCCGCTATGCAGAGGGGGCCGTCGCACTCGCCTAGGTAGACCCCGTTCCTCAGCTTGAGGACAGCCTTCCTAAAGCGGGGCAACTCCTCGGAGAGCTCGTATTTAGAGCCGCAGATATCCAGCTCCCTCCCCTCGGCCCTAAAAGAGAAGGCTTGGCCGCAGCCCTCCAGGTCGGCCTCTATAATCGCGACGTCTTTAACTACGATTAGCTTGATCGAGATCATGGAGTATTTTGACGGCCTCGTTCGCCACCCTTATCGCATCCTCTACGCCGACCTCCGCCGCGAACTCGTCGGTCTCCCTATTGGCTATTGCGGCGTATACGCCGCCGGCCCGCGCGCCGTATATTGAGGCGAGGGTGAATATCGTGGCAGACTCCATCTCGAAGCTCAAGACGCCGAGGGACCTAAGGGTGTCCACGAGCCCCTTGGCCCAAGGCGGGAGGAAACCCCCGTGCCCCGGCCTTTCCTGGCCTACGTAGAACGAGTCCGTTGACGCCACCACGCCGACGTGGTATCTCACGCCCAACGCCTCCGCCGCCTCCACGAGCGCCGAGACGACGCGCCAGTGGGCTACGGCGGGGTATTCGGGGGGAGCATACCAGCGCGAGGCGCCGTCCCATCTAACGGCGGCTGTCCCTATAACCACGTCGCCAAGCCTTATCTCGCGCCTTAAGGCCCCGGTGGTGCCGACCCTAATAAAGGTGTCGGCGCCTGCCCACAACAGCTCCTCTACCGCTATGGCCGTGGAGCCCGAGCCTATGCCCGTGGACGTAGCCGCTATGGGCGCCCCCTTATACCTCCCCACATATGTGGTGAACTCCCTATTCCTCGCGAGCTCCCTGGCCTCCTCCCAAGCCGCGGCTATCTTAGGCACTCTCCCAGGGTCGCCGGGCAGGAGCACATACCTCGGCACCTCCCCGCGCCCTATTAGCAAGTGGTAGGCCTTCTCGCCCACGACGGGCCTTTTGGCGGAGGACATGTAGTCTATTTGTCCCTATTATTTATCCCCGCTCTTACGAGGTTTGCGAAGGATAAAACCGCCGAGGCGGCGTTTAAGATCGTGAACACGGCGTCTTTCTCCCAGGCGGCGTATATGGTCAACGCGATGCTCCCCGCGAAGTAGATGGCGGTTAAATCCAGCGGGGGCGGCGGCGACCGCCTAATGATTGTTATGGCCCAGCCCCCCGCCACCAGCAAAAGGCCTAGGAGCCCCAGAGCCTCCATCATCATAGCGCCCTCGCGCCCAGCTCATCTATCCGGACTATATATGTGGGGAGGCCGAGCTCTGCCAAGGCCTCCGCTATTTCGCCGCGCTTGGGCAAAAGCACGACTACGCCGCCCCTCCCGGCGCCGCTTATCTTCCCGCCGTATATAAACGGCTTTAAATATCTAAGTAGAGCGACCACGTCGTCCCCGACCACCCCCAATGCGCCGAGGAGCCAGTTGTTCACCTCCATGAGCTCGCCCACGCATTTTAAGTCCCCGCCCTTAAGGCACTGCCAAGCCTCCTCCACCACTTCGCCTATGGCGTCTATCACTGCGTCCACGGACCTATGCCTACTCCTCAACGCCCTAACGTCGGCGACTATGTCCTTCGTGAGGCCTCTCCTGGGCAATAGGACCAGCGCCAGCTCCTTCATCGGCGGATTGATCTTCTCGTAGGAGAACGGGCTCGGGGTTATCTTCAACAACCCGCCTATAGCCGACACCGCCGTATCCATGGGCGAGGCGGCGCCCTGCACCTCCAACTCTACCCTATGGCCGAGCTTAGCCAGCTCCTCCTTCTCCAGCCCTACGCCTAGACATGCGGCGTACGCCCTTATGACGCCAACCGAGGTGGCGGCCGACGTGGCGGCGCCGACGGACGGCGGGAAGTCGCCCTCTAGCTCGAACACGGCCTTGAGGGGGCCTAGCTCAGCCTCGGCGATCCTCAACGCCGTGAGCACATACGACAAGAACTTCTCCCCCTCCTCGCCTATTGCTTTAGCCTCGCGCCTCTCTACATCGTATTCAACGTAGACCTGGGCCCTGCCGGCCCTCACGACGGCCCTATCGCTTCTAGAGCACTTGACCCTTACCCCTCTATCTATGGCAGCCGCTATGGCCGGCTTGCCGTAGACTACCGCGTGTTCCCCGAAGAGCTTAATTACGCCGGGCGAAAAGACTATCACCCGAAAAGCGCCGAGAGGCCTCCGGCTATCTCCTCCTCGCTGGGCCCCTTCTCCTCGCCCTCCTCCTTCTTCGCGGCCTCCTCCTTCTTCTGCTCCTCGGCCGGCTGTTGGGCGGGCTGAGGAGCGGCTTGTTGCACCTCTAGGCCTAGCTGGGGGGCCTTCGGCGCCACTACGCCGGCCAGCGCGGTGGCCTCTGTGGCGGCTCTGGCCAATAAGGCCGGGAGCGTCTCCTTGCTTATTACGCCGAGCTTGACCGCCAGCGCGACGGCCCTCGCGTGCGCGTTGGGCAGAACAACCGAGAGCACCTCGGGCGTTGGGTATACCACGTTGAGGGCCAAGTTCCTCGCGGCGGCTGCGGCGCTCTGGAACATCTCGAAGTATTTCTTCGGCTCTATCGCCAGCTCGGATGTGGGGACGAAGCGCTTCCCGGCCCAAATCACGCCGATTAGCTTGAGCGTCTCGTAGATGGGCTCTACTCCTAAGACCCTCAATATATCGGCCACCTCGTCCGTTATCTGCTGGCCCGCCTTAACCACAGGGCTGTCCTTAGCTATCCAGATCTTGCCCTCTTGTACCCTAGTCGGTATCTTGAGCTTCCCGAACTTGCTCAGTATGGGGCCTGGCGAGAGGTTCGTGGGCCCAGCCGGCGCTATGATGTCGTAGGGCGCGACGTCGCCTCCCCTGGCTTCTCTCCTAACGGCGTTGGCCTCGACTATTTTTACGAAGAGCGCGGGGTTTTCGTTGGTAAATATATAGGCCCTTTCGCCGAAGAGCTCCTTGTCTACCTCGGGCGGCACCTCGCCGTATACGCGCCTCAGCGCGAGCCTCATCAAGTTGTGCTTGGCCACTTTCACTACGCCGTATCCCCTAAGCCTAAATCTATACTCGTGCAATATCCTAGCGGAGAGGCCGTGTAGGTCGAACACGAAGATGTACCTATATTGCTTCGTCAAGTCCTCCAGCTCCGATAATATCTTCGACTTCTTCTGGGGATATGGGCGCGTCCTCGCGTAGGCGCGTTTGCCCAACTGAATAGTCATCGTCGGCCTTTAGACAGGCCTTTATAAATTTCCCGCCTCGGGATTAGGCCGGCTTTTACCTCCCGGCGAGGACGTCCTCCGGCTTTAGGGCCACGGGCGGGCCCATGGTCCTCTTGATATACATGCGCGCCAAGTGTTGCCTAAGCGGGAACTTGGCGCCTACCTCCTCGAGCACAGCCGCTATATTTGCGGCGACTTCCTCGGGCTTTTGAGCTATTGAGCCGACTCTTACCTTTATAGCCGGCTCGTTCCTCAGCCTTATCCTCACGCTCCTCTTAAGCCTATCGACGACGGACTTGGCGTCTACGTTGGGCGGCACCACCTCGGGCATCTTGCCCCTAGGCCCCAATATGGAGCCGAGGGCTCTGCCTATAAGCGGCATTAGGTCGGGGGGAGCTACGAAGTAGTCGTATTGTTTGGCCAACTTCCTTATGGCCTTCTTATTGCCCGCCATAGCCTCTATTTGGTCCCTAGTTATTACGGCGTCGACCCCCGCGTTTTTAGCGGCGGCCTCGAAGGCGCCTGAGGCGAAGGCCGCCACCTTGTTAAGCTTCGGCGGATGGGGGAGGGGCAAATTGACGTTTATACGGTTCTCCGGCCTATTTAGATCGACGTCTCTTAGTACTAGGATTAGGTCTATGCCCTCCGTGAACTTGTGCCTCCTCCCCTTAGAGGCGGCCTCCTTTATAGCGTCCAGCAAAGCCTCTTGTTTTAGGGCTAGGCTCATGGCGCTAGCTCGGCCTCGGCTTTTTTAATGATCTCGTCGTAGGCGCCCTCGTCTACAGCCCTCACGACCTCAGCGGGGGATTTGCCGTCCACCGTGATCCCCATCGCCTTACAAGTAGAGAGCACTTGTTTAACGGCGGCCTTAAGGCTACGGGACTTGAGCTCCGGGTACTTGGCGACGGCTATCTGGACTATTTTCTCCATGCCTATATCGCCTATGGTCTCCTTAGCGGCGTCGTGGGCCCCCGCGTCCTTGCCCAACAGCCTGAGCAAGAGGTCCCCTATGGGCGCCAGTTTGACCAACACCGCATATTGCTTGGTGGACTCGTCGACCTCCAGCTCGACCTTAGATATGGGGAGGCCCGAATACTTCTTCAAAGCCTCTTGCACTCTCTGCGCTACCGCGCTCGGGTCCAGCCCCAGCCCCTTCAGCGCGTCTTGAAACTGAGGATTGGGCGCGAACTTCCCGCCTTGAAGCGGCACGTTGACTATGCGCTTGGCCACGCGGGCAGGGGCAAGGCTATTTTTAACTTTTACCAGCCTTCTTAACTACCTTCACCTCGTTCAGCTTGAGGTCCAGCGGCATGGAGAACGCGGTGTCCAAAAGCTCGACTCTGACGGTGCCCTTTTCCTTATCCACCGAGACGACTCTGCCTCGGCTCCCCTTTAGGATATCCACCAGTATCTCCACCTCGTCGTTTACGTCTATATCTATCGCCGGCTTCTTCGGCTCAATATACCTCATGACCTCCTCTAAGTTCGTCTTGCCCTTGAGGACCCCCTTCACGTGCTTCACGCCGGCGACTACCCTATACACGACGGCCAAGGACTCGGCCTCTACGAATATAACGCCGAAGGGCTCCTTAGGTACTATTATGGAGTAGACCGGCTGTTTGCCCGACTCGCTCCGCATCTTCAGCACCATCGTCACGTTGTACTCCTGTTTGCCCACTACGCTGATTGAGTATACGGGGCATTGGGCGGGCGAAGACATCAGCCTAGCTTAATTGCGATATATATTAGTATTGCGAAGATGACCAACAAGCTCGAGATCACGGCCGCGGCCTCTTGCGCCGGCGCCAGCCGGTATACGGACAGCGCCCCTGGGTTCAAGTACTGCGCCATGTAAACCCCGCCGATGTAGAATATAAACTGCACGACGCCCGCCGCGAAGGCCAAGAAGGCCAAGAACTTGACCACTAAGTTGAACTCCTTCTCGTTGGGCTTCTCAGATATAGAGATGACCCACCGCGCGTCTCTGATGAACTCCTTTATCTTATCGCCCAAGGCCACGCCACAAGCTGTTTAGGGGGTTTAAAAGGCTAAGCCCAATAGCTGTGCTAGGTATTCGCCCTTGTTGAACTTAGCCAAGTCATTATACCTTTGTCCAACGCCTAGGAAGTAGATCGGCTTCTTGAAGACGTAGAGGAAGGTGAGGATGGAGCCGCCCTTCGGGTACGAATCGACCTTTGTGGCTATCATGCCGTCTATGGCCACGTATCGGCCGTAATAATTGGCTATCTCCAAGGCCTCGTTCCCCAGCTGGGAGTCGAAGACAAATATGGAGTAGTGCGGCTCCACTACTCTCTGTATCTTGGCCAGCTCCTGCATGAGGTTCTTATCCGTGTGCATCCTCCCCGCCGTATCTATTAGGACTAGGGGTATCCCCCTAGCCTTGGCGTGTTGCACTGCGTCGTACGCCACGGAGGCGGGATCTGCGCCGTATTCGCCGCCGATGACCCTCAGCCCCAGCCTCTGCCCGTGCTCCTCCAGTTGCTCACGGGCGCCCGCCCTAAAGGTGTCGGCGGCCGCCAAAACGCTGGAGTAGCCCTTGGACTTAAAGAGGTACGCCAGCTTGGCGAGAGTCGTGGTTTTGCCGTAGCCGTTGGGGCCTAGGAACATTAAGACCAAGGGCCTCTCGGCCCCCAGCCTCTTGACCACCTCAGCCTCGAGGTCGACGTCTGGGACCTCGGAGAGGAGGGAGTAGAGCGCCTCATAGACGGCCTTTTTAACCGCCGCCTCCCTATCGCCGAATCTAGGGATCTTAGCGCCCGGGAGCCTCTCCTTCATGGCAGCGACCACCGCGTCGGCCACGTCGACGGCTACGTCGTTTTCGACGAGGTCTAGGTATAAGTCCTCGGCCAGCTTCGCGACGTCCCTCTCGCCGAGGGTCTCCTCCTTAATCGCCGAGGTTACGGATTCTATAAACCTGGAGAAAGTCCTCCGAAGCCTATCGAACATCAGCGTATTACGCCCAGCTGTATTAAGACGTCCCTTATCTGGGCCGCCCTCTCGCTCAGCTTGGCCAAGTTCTCCTCGAGCCTGGCCTTTGCGTCGTTTAGCTCGTTTATCCGCTCATTTATGATCCTCTCAGCGTTTTGTATATCTAGAAATGCGTAGTAGTCCGCGCCCAACGGAGTTAAAACCTCGGCGGCCTCAACGGCGGCTTTTAGGAATATCCCGGCCCCTATGTGTACGTATCTCTCCGTTTGTTGATCCATAGACTTGAGCCCGTTCAACGCGCTGTTGAGCTCCTCCAACGAGTCGTTCACCACCGCAAGCTGGGCTTGTAGGCCGGATATAAGCTCCAGGAGGGCTTGGTACTCCTCGACCAGCCTCGTTATATCCTCCCTAGTTATGCGCGACATCAGTATACAACTACTCTATCTATATAAGAGAACGCCTTTACCTCGTCGGGCGCGGAGTCGCCGGGGACCTCCTCGACTTCGGCGATCTTTATCTGGAACCTCCTCGCCTTATGCCTACTCCCAATCAGCTCATATACCCTCTCCACGGCGTCTCTAGGCTTAAGCGCCCTGATATATAGCTTGAACCTCATGTCGCCGCTCTCCAGCTTGGCGACGCCCGAGACCAAGTAGGTCTTGACCGCCACGGTGCCGCGGAAGGGCCGGGCTAAAAATTTTGCTACTTAAAGAGCGTCGACATTATCCGCATGATCTCGGCGCCCGTGGTCTCGTAGCCCACGAGGGCTCCGCGGTCGTTGGCGACTAGGCCGCCCCTAATAAAGGACCTCCCCCTATTGACCGTCCCCACGTCGGCGTGGCCCCCGAAGTATTTCTCCAGCCTCTTTAAGTCGTTGTCCGTGACGTCCGGCGAGGCCAAGACGCCGCGCGAGTTGGCGACGACGATCGAGCCCACGAGGGGTGTGTTCGCGACCGAGTCCACGAAGACCTCGACGCCTAAGACGTCGGCCACGACCCGCCTATTCTCGGGCTCTAGCAGAGGCGAGACCAACGCGGCCTTGTTGTTGGCCGCTATTAAGTTGGCGAGGGCGGTATACCGAGTGTTGACGACGCCGACGTTTATGCCCAGCCCCTTCAAGAGTTTGACCTCCTCCTCTAGGGCTATAGACGGCACCAGGGCCCCGTTGTCGTTCAACACTATGAATATGCCCAACAACGGCGATTTGGCGACGGTGGCCCTAACAATGGTGTTTACACCGAGGGCCTCCCTCACGGCGTCGTCTATCTTCTCGGGCACGTCGGGGGGAACGAGGGCGAGGGCGTTATTAGCCGCTATGTATATGCCCACCGTAGACGAGCCGTAGACTCTGGCGGGTATGACGTCAGCCATAGAGAAAATACGCCACCCCCTTAAATCAATTGGCCCGGGCCACGGCCGCAATAATTATAAAGGCGGTATTGATAGAGGCATATGCAGGACTGGCTAGCCGTCGCAATAGTCTTCTCACTGCTTTTCGGGCTCATGCTATTGGCCATATATGGAATATATTGGCTGGCGCCGCAGGCGCCGACGGAGGCCAAGAGGCGTAGATATGAGGCGGGGAATCCGCCACACGGGGAGCCTAAGGCCCCCCTGGCTATGCAATACTTCGGCTACGTCATAATGTTGGTGGCCCTAGAGCCGCTGGTGGTGATACCGATAGTGTACTTCGCACTCAGCCCAACGCCCACCTCGGCCCTCTTCGTCTTAGTGGCGGTTGTCCTAGCCGTCCTAGCCGCCATATACGGCTACGCCCACAGCAAGGATATAAGGAAGTGGATGATAGAGTAGGGGAGGCCTCGGCCGTAGCCAAGATCTTAGGGGCAGCGGCTTTTTGGTCCACCATAGGCGTCGCCAGCGTCTTAGGCGGAAACTACGTCGAGCTGGCCTTCTTCAGATCCTTGGTGGCCGCGGCGATATCGCTAGCATTTATTAGGTCCGCCTCCAAGGCCTCCCTAGCGGCCGGGCTATTGCTGGGCGCGCTCTTCACGATCTACCCCATCGCCGCCGTCTTGGCCGGGGTCGGCACAGCGGCGTATCTCCTATATACGGCCCCTCTCTGGACAACTCTAGAGGCTAGGGCATATGGGGAGCGCGTAAATAAACAGTCGGCCGCCTCCGTGGCGCTCGTCCTAGCCGCGGTGGCCCTCATGGCCCTCTCGGCCTCGCGCGGCTCCATAAGCGTCGGCGGGCTGGCCGCCGGCCTAGCCTCGGGCGCCGCCTACGGCTCGTACATAGCCGCGGCGCGTTATTATTCTAGGCTTGGCCGCGACGAGGAGGTCTCGCTGGGCGCCATGCCCTACACGTTGTTCGTCTCAGCCCCAGCGGCCTTGGCCTACACTTTGGCCTTCGGCGCCGGCGACTTAGCCAGGCCGGCGCTGGCGGGCTTATACCTAGGCGTCTTCGCAACGGTTATACCCTATAGGCTCTTCGCCTCGGGAGTCCGGGCCGTGGGCGCCTCTAGGGCATCCGTCTTAGCCACAATCGAGCCGGCCCTAGCGGCTGTGTGGGGGTATTTGCTCTTCGGCGAGAGGCCGGGCCCCCTAGTGCTCGCCGCCTACGGCCTAATCACGGCGGCGGCCGCGCTATCCGCTAGGCCTCCCCGCGGAGCTTGAGGGCGGCCGATATTAAGCCATAAAAGACCGGCCTGGGCTTCCCCGGCCTCGACTTAAACTCGGGATGGAATTGAGTGCCGATGAAGAACGGGTGGTCCCTCAGCTCGATTATCTCCACGCGCCTGATATCGGTCCTCCACCCCGACACGACTAAGCCGGCCTCCGCCATCTTGGGGAGGTAGTCTAGGTTCACCTCGTAGCGGTGGCGGTGGCGCTCCACGGTCTTGTCCGAGCCGTAGAGCTCGCGGGCCAACGTGCCCTCCACTATCTCCACCTCCCTATTGCCCAAGATCATGGTGCCGCCCAGCCTATCTAGGCCTTGCTGCTCCGGCGCAAGGTGGATCACGGGGTGCGGCGTATCGGGGTCCAGCTCTGTGGAGTTGGCGCCCCTCAGCCCCAGCACGTTCCTCGCGAACTCGACGACGGCCAGTTGCATGCCGAAGCATATGCCTAAGAAGGGTATTTTGTTCACGCGGGCGTACCTCACGCACTCTATCATGCCCTCGGTGCCCCTCTTCCCGAAGCCCGGCAACACGACCATGGCGTCTAGGCTCTTGCCTTCAAGCAGCTCTGGCCTCTCCTCCACCTTGTCCGAGCTTATCCACTCCAGCTTGGGGGCGGTCCTCAAGGCCGCGCCGGCGTGCTTAAGGGCCTCCACTATGCTTATGTAGGAGTCCTTCAGCTCGACGTATTTGCCGCACATACCCACGGTGATCGTGTGCTTGGGGTTAGTCAAGGCCTCTACGAAGGACTGCCAATCCTCTAGGGCGGGCCGCCTATCGGGTAGCCCGAGCCTCTTGGAGAGGAATTCGCCCATGCCTTGTTGCTCCAGCACTAGGGGCACGCGGTAGGTGGTATCCACGTCGTAGGAGTTGAATATCGCCGAGGCGGGGACGTTTGTGTGGAGCGAGATCTTCTTAGCGGTGGCCTTATCTATGGGCTTCTCAGACCTAACCACCAACGCGTCGGGCTGTATGCCGTATCGCCTAAGCTCGGCCACGCTATGCTGAAGGGGCTTGGTTTTGAACTCCTCGGTGGTCTTCAAGAAGGGGATCCACGCCACGTGGATAAAGACGGTGTTCTCCTCGCCCAGCTCCAGCCTAAGCTGCCTAACCGCCTCGAGGAAGGGCAACTGCTCGTAGTCGCCGACGGTGCCCCCTATCTCTACGAGCGTCGCGTCGTAGCCGTCGGCCGCGTCTAAGAGCCTCTTCTTTATCTCGTCGGTGACGTGGGGGATTAGCTGCACCGTCTGGCCTAGGTACTCGCCTCTACGCTCCCGCTCTATGACCGCTAAGTATATTTGGCCCGACGTGATGTTGTTACGCCTGGGCAGCTCCACGTCGAGGAAGCGCTCGTAGTGGCCTAGGTCTAGGTCTATCTCGCCGCCGTCGTACGTGACGAAGACCTCCCCGTGCTGGTACGGGTTCATAGTCCCGGCGTCTACGTTTAGGTAGGGGTCCACCTTCACCGCGTTTACGCTGAAGCCCCTGGCCCTTAAAATGCGCCCTATGCTGGCGGAGGTCACGCCCTTGCCTACGCTAGACATCACGCCGCCCGTGATAATTATTAATTTCGGCACCCGAAGCGTTCCTGCTGAGATTAAAAGCTTAATGGTCCTTATGGAGTAATAGCTCTATTTTTATAGTGGAGCCGCGACGTCTATGTGATGAGGCTTCACCCCCTCGAGGAGTGAAGACTCCTTTAAGTTCTGAAGACTTATAACCCCGCGCCCCTTAGCTATGCGATGAGGACTTGAACCCACGCGCCAACGATGGCGAGAACCTGCCCAGCTGGCGGGCGCTGATCTTCGCCTTTAAGCCGATTCCGGCCCGGCGCCAGGCGGTGTATAAAGCTTATAAAACCCCCTTTAATCGACTGCGATGGGCAGCGTAAGGCCTCCGAAGGAGAGGAAATATGGGAGGGCCGTAATTAGGTGCGTTAGGTGCGGGACTCGAGAGGCCGTTATACGTAAATACGGGCTCTACCTCTGCAGGCGTTGTTTTAGGGAGGTGGCGCCTCAGCTGGGCTTTAAGAAGTACTACTAGGCGGAGCGCGCCCACAATATTTTTAAAGGTCGGAGCCTGGCGGTGCGATGCTCGACGTGCTTTCCAACGCCTTAACGATGATAAAAAACGCGGAGTCTACGGGCGCGGGGCAGGTAGTGATCTGGCCCGTGAGCAAGCTGGTCTACCACGTCCTCAGGGTTTTGCAGAGGCACGGATACGTCGGCGAGATAGAGTTCATAGACGACGGGAGGGGCGGGAAGTATATAGTGAAGCTGTTGGGCAAGATAAACGACATAGGGCCCGTCAAGCCCAGATACTCCGTGAAGTGGAGGGAGATACCCGAGTGGGAGCAGAAATTCCTCCCTGCCCGCCAGATAGGGATCTTGGTCATATCTACTCCCCACGGCGTCATGAGCCACGTGGAGGCTAGGGAGAAGAGGACGGGCGGCGTTTTGCTGGCCTACGTCTATTGACACGGGCTTTTCAGCGGCAATATAAAGGGCCCTATAGCTCTATAAAGCCCCTTTAAGTAGGCCAGAGCGGTCAGCGCGGCGGCCACGGCGTCTAGGTGGTCTTCGGTGGGCGGCCTATATTTCGCGGCTAGGGCCCTCTTGCTGAGGCCCATGGCCCTTATCGACGTGGTTGGGTGCACCTCGACGGCGTTTCCCAGAGCGGCGGCCAGCCTAATCCCCTTCTCCGTTAGCTGGGCCATGCCGCCCAACAGCGGCGGGAGCACTCTATACCCCAGCCTTCTCAGCTCCACCTCGACATCTCTTAAATAGCCGCCCTCCGGCCTCGTGAGGGGCGCGTCCACCGCCACCACGGCCGGCTTGAAGAGCCGCGCGGCCTCGGCTATCTCCTCGACCTCCATGGCTGAGGCGTAGGCCAACAGCTCGCACCCCCTCAACGCCGCCAGCGCGCTGGGCCTTTTAACCGCCAGGTCCACGCCGACGACGATCACGTAATATCGCCCTTTTTTAAATAAGGCGCTTCGGCCACTGCTACTCGTGATCCCCGCGGTGACGTACATACGCGTCTCTACCGAGGAGCAAGACCCCGAAAATCAGCGGGAGTATTTGGAGAGGTGGGCCCCCGCCCACGGCCTCTCCATCGTTAAGCACTACGTAGACGTGGGGGTCTCGGGCGCGGTTGAGCCTTGGGAGAGGCCCGCCTTTAGGCGGCTCGTTGAGGAGCTCGAGGGCCTCAGCCCCCGCCCCAAGGTCCTCTTGGTCTACGAGATAAGCCGCTTGGTGCGCTCCTTCCAAGAGCTATTCCGCCTCCTGGACCTAGTCGAGGGTAAGCTGGGCCTAGTGGTGGTGTCGGCCAGCGAGAAGGAGCAGGCGCTTCAGTCCGTGGACGGCATGTATCGCCAATTCTTGAGGGCCGTATTGGCCTTCGTGGCGGCGATGGAGAGGGAGTTCATTAGGCAGCGCACTAAGGCCGCCCTGGAGAGGGCCAAGGCCGCTGGCAAGATAAGGAATATAGCCGAGGAGAGGCCCGAGCTTGTGGCTAAGGCCGTGGAGCTCTATAGGGCCGGCGCAAGCCTCAGAGAAATAGGCAAGGCCCTCGGCGGGCTGTCGACCTACGAGGTCAGGCGGCTCCTATCCGCGGCCGGGGAGTACCGCCCCAGCGAATACACCTGCCCCCGCTGCTTCTCGAGGCTGAGAGTGGCCGAGAGGACCGTGAAGATAGTAGACGGCCGATACAAAGTCGTGGAGAGGCTCTACTGCGCCAACTGCGGCTACGAGGAGACGCGGGAGACCTAATGGCGCGCGCCTTTTTGATGTCCATAAAGCCCAAGTTCGGCGAAGAGATCCTCTCGGGCTTTAAGCGCTATGAGTTGAGGAGGGTGGCGGCCGGCCTAATAGAGCCGGGCGACGTGGTGTATCTATATTTCACGAGGCCCATCGCCGCCGTGGTCGGCTGGTTCGAGGCGGGGGTCGTCTACATAGCGCCTCCCGCGAATCTGCGCGAGGTCGCCGCGGCGCTGGGCGATATTGGGCTGGGCGATGAGGATTGGCGGTACGTTGAGGGGGCCAAATACGCCATGTTGATCGAGGTCAAGAGGCGGGCGCGGTGCGGGCGCCCCCTCCCGCTGGGCGAGCTGGGCCTAAGAGCGCCGCCGAGTTACGCGAGGCTGAGGCCCGCCGCGGCTAGGGAGCTCGCGCGGCTCTGTTAACAGATCTTATCTATGTATTTAGAGATGTCGTAGCCCCTCCTCTTAAACTCCCTGTAGTCCTCCCAACGACTCCAGGGGTAGCTGACCCAGACCCACTCCGTGATCGTCTCGGCGTAGTAATCCGGCATAAATCGGCTGGTGGACTTCAAGTGGAGGACCGCCGTCTTGACCTCGGCTGCGCCCATGACGTTCAATAAATCTATTATTAGCTTCAACGTGGCCCCCGTATCGGCGACTTCGTCGACCACCAACACCTTACGGCCCCCCACTACGCTGGGCTCTACGCCGTGGTATATAATTGGCCTCTCGGCCCGCCTCTCGGCCACAGCCCAATATTTCACGGCCATGGCCACTATGTTGTCCACGTCTAGGACATCGCTTATTATCCTCGCCGGCACTAAGCCGCCTCTGCTAACGGCCAATATTATCTCGGGCTTAAATCCGCTGTCCAAGATCTGTCGGCCGAGCCTCTCCGAGAGCTCTATGGCCTCCGGCCAGCTAATGAATCGCACGCGGACTCCGCCCACCTCGACCTCCATATGCCCCTTTTCCTGGGGTATTTTATTGTTGACCGGCGTCTAATTTATAAATCCGGCGCTTCTCCACGCTGTGTCTAGGCCTAGGAGGGAGCTTACGCCTGAGCTGGAGAGGGCCCTTAAGCTTAGGCTGGAGATGAGGCGCAGAGGGCCGGAGTTCGTGCGAATGGACCAATGGCGCCACGCGAGGATAGAGGACTCGGGGTGGCGTAGGCCTAGAAGCCTCGACAACAAGATTAGGCAACAGAGGAAGGGCTATCCGCCTAAGGTGAAGTCCGGCTACCGCAAGCCGGCTTTGGCGAGAGGGCTCCACCCGAGCGGCTTCGTCGAGGCCCTAGTCTATAGGCCGGAGGACCTCGACCCCTTAGACCCCAAGACGTACGCCGTGCGTATAGCGTCTGGCGTGGGGCTCCGCAAGAGGCTCGAGATAATCAAGAAGGCAGCTGAGAAGGGCTTCTACATACTGAACCCCGGCAAAAAGGCCCTGGAGGAGCTCAAGAGGGCTGAGCAGAGGCAAGCCGAGGCGCAACAGACAGCCCAGCAACAGGCGGCTGCGCCGCAAGAGGCCTCCCAACAACAAGCCCAGGGGGCGGCCCAGGTGGAGGAAAAAGATAAATCGGCTGGACAATAGAGGGCTATGGTCGACGTCAAGAGGATGGCCGCCGAGATCTTGGGCGTCGGCGTCAGCAGAGTTAAGATATCGCCGGAGGCCTTGGACAGAGTCTCCGAGGCCGTGACTAAGGACGACGTGAGGGCGCTCATAGACGAGGGGCTTATTTGGGCCGAGCACAAAAAAGGCGTCTCTAGGGGCCGGTGGAGGGAGAGGCACGAGAAGAAGAGCGCAGGACGGAGGAGGGGGCACGGAAGCAGGAAGGGGCCTAGAAGCGACGAGGAGGAGGCTTGGGTCAATAAGGCCAGAGCCCTCAGGAGGTTCTTGAACGCCTTGAAGAGGAGGGGCGTAATCGACGCCAAGACTTGGCGCATGCTGTATAGAATGGCTAAGGGCAACTACTTCCGCGACCTAAGACACCTCAAGAGTTATATCAACGAGCACAACTTAGCAAAGGAGAAGGTCAGATGACTTAAATAGGGCCGAGGAGTGGCTGGGCATGGCTAAGACCGGCCGATACAAGGTCCCCTTCAGGAGGAGGCGCCTAGGGCTGACAAACTACCGCAAACGCCGCAAGATGTTGCTGGGCCGTACGCCGAGGCTCGTCGTTAGGAGGACCAATAAGCACATAATAGCGCAGGTGGTTGTCGCGAGGCCTCAGGGCGATGAGACGGTAGTGGGGCTAGACACCAGATACTTAGCGAAGTGGGGCTGGAAAGGCGATGGGAACAACACGGCGGCCGCCTATTTGTTGGGCCTCGTCATAGGCTATAAGGCGAGGGCGCGGGGCGTTGAGAGGGCCGTCCTAGACATCGGCCTACATAGGCCTACGTCTGGGTCTAGGGTCTTCGCGGTGTTAAAAGGCGCTTTAGACGCCGGCTTAGAGATACCCCACAGCGAGGACGTCTTGCCGGACGAGGAGAGGATTAAGGGGGAGCACATCGCCGAGTACGCCCAGTCCTTAAAGGAGAAGAGCGAGGATGAATATAAACGCCGCTTCTCAAGGTATCTGCAACGCGGCCTAGCGCCCGAGGATCTGCCCAAACACTTCGAGGAAGTCAAGGCCAAGATAGAGGGCTATTTCTCTAAGCTCCTAAAGGCGGAGGAGGCTAAGGCCTAGTCTAAATTTATTTAGTGCAGAAAATGCACAATATTTAATAACGTAGTCTTACTTCGCCTCAATGACTAAGAAAGTGGTGGTCCTCGGAGGCGGCGTAGGCGGCGTCGTGGCCGCCAAGAGACTCGCCGAGAGGACCAAGGGCCGCGCCGACGTCGAGATAACGCTGATAAGCGACGTCGACTACTACCTCTTGCCGCCTCTTTTAGTCAACATAGCGCTGGGGGATATAAGCCCCTCGCAGGCGCAGATACCGCTGTCTAAGTTCTCGGCTAAAAACGTCAAGGTGGTTAAGGCGTCTGTGACTAAGGTGGATCCCGATAATAGGGCGGTGGAGACCACGGCTGGCAAGTTCAGCTACGACTACCTCATAGCTAGCCTCGGCACATCTTTCGACTTCGCCTCATATAACCTAGGCGCCGGAAACCACAACTTCACGCTAGACGGCGCGTTGAAGCTGAAGGAGGCGCTGGGCTCGTTTAAGGGAGGCAATGTCGTCATCTATACGCCGGAGCCCGTCTACCGTTGCGGCGTCTATCCCTTCGAGATAGCGGCTCAGCTAGACACCATATTTAGGAAGAGGGGGATTAGGGACAAGGTGAATATCACGTTGATACACCCCTTCAAGAGGCCCATAGAGCCGCTGGGCCCTGAGGCCATAAAAATCACGGAGGAGGCCTTCGCGGCTAAGGGGATTAGGTATGTGGGCGGGGCCCAGCCCGGCCCCGTCGACGATAAGGAAAAGGTCGTGACGGCCGGCGGCGAGAGGTTCAAGTACGACTTATTAATAGTCGTGCCGCCCTCGCGCCTCCCCAAGCCCTTCGAGGGCACTCCGCTAGTAGCTCAATTCCCCAACGGCACGTGGACCGCCATAAACGTCTACACAGGCAGGAGCCTGAAGTACGACGACGTGTATCTGCCGGGAGAGCACTCGATGCCGGCAATAGGCTTGCCCACAGCTGGCGTCCCCGTCCACTTCACGGCGATGGCCTCGGCTAATATGGTCGCCGGCGAGCTCCTAGGCCAACCCATCGACCTAGCCCAAATAAACGCCATGACTTGCGCCATGGATTACGGCGACTTCGGGATGATGTTCAACTGCGACATAAAGCTGAACCTAAAGGACAATAAGGCGGCTTGGATGGGCAACTGCTACAGCGTATTGACCTCGCCGCTTGGGCGCTTAATAAAGGACTTGTTCTACAAGACATGGCTGGCGACGACGATATGAGCGCCGCGGCCGCTAGCCCCGAGGCCGAGCAGAAGCTGGCGGATCTAATGAAGCTGTTGCTAGACCACGCAGACGAGCTACAATCGCTGGCGCAACAGCTCATAGAGCTGAAGCAGTCCGGCGTATTAGACGCGCTTATGATAGTGGTCAGCCGCTTCGAGGAGATTATACACTACTTATTCCAAGACCCAACGATATTCAGAGCCCTCTCGCTGGCCGTGGACGGCACGCTGGGCGCCATGGCTAAGGTAGAGACCAGGACGTGATAACGGCTAAGGCCGCGCTCCAGGAGTTGCTAGTCCGCGTCGTCAAGAACCTAAAGCCTGATCTGATAACTGCCGCCAAGCCCGTGGGCTTCTGGGGCCTCCTAGGCGCGCTCAGCGATCCCGAGGTGCAGAGGGGGCTGGGCATAGCCATCGCGTTGTTGAAGGCCTTGGGCAAACAATAGGGCCGGCTGTGGACCAAATAGTGGTCTTTTTCGACGGCGCCTGCGAGCCCATAAACCCGGGCGGAGTCGGCACATACGCCTTTGTGGTGCGGGGCGCAGAGGCCTACAGCGAGGCGGGGATAGCGTGTGAGCCGGGCCCCCACTGCACTAATAACGTGGCCGAATACACGGGCTTAGTCAAAGCCCTTAGGTGGCTGAGGGCTCGCGGGATAAAGGGCGCCGTGGTCAAGGGCGATAGCCAGTTAGTCATCAGGCAAGTCCAGGGGATTTACGCCGTGAGGAGCGAAAGGCTTAAGCCGCTTTATGAGGAGGCCAGGGCCCTGGCGAAGGAGGTGGGGGCTGTGCTGATGTGGATACCCCGCGAGAAGAATCTAGCCGATGAGCTCACGAAGGCCGCCTACATAAGCTACCTAGATACGAGGCCGGACCTAGTCGAGGCCTTCCGCCGATATTTCGCCGGCGACGACCTATTGGCCGAGGTCGAGGCGCTGGGCCTCAAGCCCTATAAATATATGTCCAGGATAGATGCGATGAGGCTCATAAGGCGCGCGGCCGCGCGGCGGCGGGCGGCGCCGAGGGGCCACGAGACAGAAGGATTTTAATAGTATATTCACAAGTCAAGCGATGGCGAAATACCCGTTTTGCGAATTCTGCGTTAAGACGCGTGTGCTGTGCCAGAAGTGCCAGGGGCTTATCGATAGCGGACAATACGCTTGGCTAGACGTCGACGTTGTGGATGCGTTGATGAAGCTAGAGAAAAAATATAACTTGGCCGACGTAGAATATGTAAAATCATATGAGACAGACGCCTTCATAGTAGTCGTGTTGCGGGGCTTTAAGCGGCTACCGCGCGGCGCGCAGATGCAACTAGAGAAAGACCTCTCCTCCCTACTAGGGCGAGGGGTGCGCGTCGTTGAGAGGGGTAGCGCAAACGAGATAATAGCGCAGCTGGTATCGCCGGCGAGGCTCTTGACGATATCTACTTCGTGGTTGCCCGACGGAACCACCGAGACCGTCGTCAAAATACCTTCGCGCGAACTGCGCCGACTCCCCATAAGGCCCGAGAAATTACAAGAAATTCTAAACAGAGTTGTTGGAACAACAATAAAGATTGATATAATAAGAGAAAAAGAAATCAAAATCTAAAAATAAGAATTTTATAAAAAACTAATTTAATATTAATTCATTATAAATTTTAGTATACGTAATCCTCCAAAAATATATAGTGAATAAAATGCACTGAAAGAAATTCATAAAGAACTGTCTATGTAGACAGATATGCCCAAACGAATACTGATATTGGGCGGCGGCACAGGCGGCTTAGTGATCTCTAGGGAGCTTAGGGAGCAGCTAAGCGCCGATGAGGCCGAGATCGTCGTAGTGGACAAGAAGCGGTTCAGCGAATTCCGCCCCTCCTATCTCTATGTCGCAGTGGGCTATAGAAAGCCCGACGAAATACGGGGGCCTCTGGATAGGTTGGCTAAATGGAATATAAAATACGTAAACGCCGAGGTCAAGGCCATAGACGCGGCTAATAGGACTGTCAAGACCACGGCGGGCGATATGAAATACGACGTATTGGTGGTCGCGCTCGGCGCCGAGACCGTGCCTACCGGCGTCCCGCACCCCTGGGAGCTAGACGACGCCATGAAGGTCGCCGAGGCTCTATCTAACTTTAAGGGCGGCACGGTTGTAGTGGCGACACACAGCCTACCCTATAGGTGCCCGCCGGCGCCCGTCGAGTTCGCCATGTTGCTCCACTACTACTTCTTGGCCAGAAACATGAGGGATAAGGCCAAGATAGTGATGGTGCACCCCATGAAGAGGCCCTTCGAGAACTTCGGCCCCGTGGCGGCCAAGGCCATGACCCAAATGCTCGCGGAGAACGGCATAGAGTACTTAGGCATGGGCCAAGCCAAGGCGGTCAATTCCTTCGGCAACGGCGTCTTGGAGGCCGCCAACGGCGAGAAGGTGAAATACGATTTGCTGTTCATGGTGCCGCCTCACAAGGCGCCTGACCCTGTCCTAAACAGCGACCTCGCAAAGAACGGCTGGGCCGCCCCGAGGAACCCCGCGACGGGCGACTTCCGCAGCGCTAAGTACGACGACGTTTACGTAGTAGGCGACGTGGCGGCCCCCAACGTGCCCGTGGGCATGGCCGGCACCATACTCCACAGCTACGCGCCGTGGATTGTCAGCAATATAGTCGCCGACGTCAAGGGCGTCTCGTTGGGCAAGCCGCCCTTCAGAGTGGTGGGCGTCTGCGCGCTCGACACCGGCGCCTTCGGCATGGCGGCCGCCTGCGACTTCACTAAATTCGTCAAGAAGGAGAAGCCGTACCCCGACTGCTGGTTCCTGCCGCCCTCAGGGCCTTCGAGGATATTCAAGGAGCTCTTCGAGAAAATGTACTTTAATTGGCTGTTGAGGTGGACGCCATGAGCGAGGTGGTGACTATACCCAAGGCCGAGTACGAGAGGCTGTTGAACGAGGTGGCTGAGCTGAGGCGCCGCATAGAGGAGCTAGACGACGCCCTATTCCCCATAAAGTATCTCCTCGAGAAGTTGCCCAACTTAATGGCCGATATACAGATGTTCAAGGTGGCGGCGCCGCTGATATCGATGTTGAGCGTTATGGACGGCGTCGACCTCAACGCCATGGGCGCCGGCATGGCGGGCGGCATGAACTGCGCCAGCAAGGCTCTTAGAGAAATCGCCGAGAACGGAGCGCCGAAGATAGGCCTCTGGGGCCTCTTAGGCGCGCTCAGCGATCCGCAGGTGCAGAAGGGCATGGGAATCATGATTACGCTCCTCAAGCATCTCGGCGGATGCATGGAGGATAGCTTAAAGCAAGTCAGCGAGAAACAATAAGTTTTTTCCCTAGGTCTTTCTCTCCCTTGTGAAGACCCACTTCACCTCTGAGGTAACCCCTGAGCTGAACGGGAAAGAGGTCGTCTTGGCTGGGTGGGTTTGGGAGGTCAGGCAGGTGGGCAAGGTTAAGTTCGTGGTGTTGAGGGACAGGGAGGGGTTCGTGCAGATCACCTTTAAGCCTGGGAGGACGCCCGACGAGCTCTTAGAGGCGGTCAAGGAGCTGAATAAGGAGGACGTAATAATGGTCAAGGGCGTGGTGGAGGCAAGCAGAATAGCTAGGGCGGGCGTCGAGGTCTTCCCGACGGAGATGCGCGTGTTGGCAAAGGCTAAGCCCCTGCCGGTGGATATTTGGCAGGGGACGTCCGATTTGCCCACCCGCCTTAAATACAGGGCCGTCGACCTGAAGAGCCCGAGGAACTTAGCCATATTCTCCGCCGCCTCGGACGCCTTAAGGGCCATTAGGGAGGCGCTCTACGCCCATAAATTCGTCGAGGTCTTTACGCCTAAGATTATAGCCACCAGCACCGAGGGGGGCGCCGAGCTGTTCCCAGTCCTCTACTTCGAGAGGGTAGCCTATTTGGCCCAGAGCCCCCAGCTCTACAAGGAGCAATTAACGGCGTCGCTGGAGAGGGTCTTCGAGATAGCGCCGGCCTATAGGGCTGAGAAGCACAACACGGATTACCACCTAAACGAGTTCATATCTGTAGACGGCGAGGCGGCCTTCTTCGACTACAGAGATGTTATGGATCTATTAGAGAAGATCATGGGCGCCGCCGTCTCGGCCGTTGCGCGGAGCGCGGAGAGGCTGGAGAGGTGGGGGATTAGGCTCACGTTGGAGAAAGTCGAGAAAATACCTAGGGTGGACTACGACGACGCAGTCGATAGGCTGAGGGCCATGGGGTACGATATCAATTGGGGCGACGACTTAAACATCGAGATGCAGAGGGCCTTGACTAAGGAGTATGGCCCTATATATTTCGTGGTGAATTTCCCCGCGGCTCTAAGGCCGTTTTACACAAAACGCCTAGGCGATGACCCTAGGAAGACCGAGTCCTACGACCTCATCCTAAACGGCATAGAGGTCGTGTCGGGGGCAACCCGCATACACGTCAGGGAGGAGCTGGAGAGGGAGATGAGGGGGAGGGGGCTCGACCCAGCCGCCTTCGAGAGCCACCTCTCGGTGTTCGATTGGGGCATGCCGCCCCACGCAGGCTTTGGGCTCGGCTTCAATAGGCTGATAACGGCCCTATTTGGCCTAGGCAACGTCAGGGAGGCCACGTTGTATCCTAGGGATAGATATAGATTAGAGCCTTAAATCCGGGCCTCCACATTTTCGTGGAATATATAGTTGCGCTGTTGGGCGTCGGAGGCGTCGGCAAAACGACATTTGCATATAACGTATTGAGGGCGAGGGCCCGGCCCTTCAGGACGCTTAAGCCTAACATCTATAGGGTATTCATCGAGGGCTACCCGGTCGATATAATAGATACGCCGGGCCGGTGGGCGCAGGAGGTGGCGGAGAACTTCGTGAGGTTGTGGAGGTTTAAGGTGGACCTGGCCATATATATGTACGACCTCACAGACGCCGACAGCCTGAGGGCTATCTCTGAACTACACAGCGCCCTCTTAGACCTAGGGGCGCGGCCTGCCGAGCGCTTAGTTTTGGTGGGCAACAAGCTTGATTTGGCCGAGGAGGCTGGGGCTATTGTCGACGGCGCGAGCGTGGCGGAGGCGTTGAGCGCGGCCGACTTCGCCGAGATATCTGCGTTGAGGGATAGCCCCGAG
>JZWT01000090.1 GCA_000960885.1 Thermoproteus sp. AZ2
ACGACGGGGCTGTAGAACGGCGCAACGTGGACGATCCTCACGGCATCCGATGGAGCTACCATATAAATATGAAGCGCCTTGTGGCGCGGCCTCTGCGCTGCCTGCCTACGTCGGTCTTGAGTCGGCCGCGCCCTCCGCCATGGCGGCCGGCGCTCGGGGGCTGGAGGAGCGGCTTGGGGCTAGCGGGGCCTTAGTCGAAACCCGTGCTGACGGGGCCACGGCGGCTAGGCGCCTCGCACAGCCCCTGAGGCGGACGCCCGGCGCGCCTCATGACACGGAGCTGCGGCGTCGTTGCGGCCGGCCCTACGGCCGCGGGTCGACAACGCCGAGGGAGCAGATAGGCTCGAGCTTGCGGCGATATCGACGCGTTTTCCGTGTGGCTCGTGGCGTATGTCTCGAGCGTATTTCAGCGGCGAAAATACTACAAGCAGTAACTAGACCTGGACAAAATAACTCGACGACGCAGAGGGGCGAAGGCCTCCAAAGCCGCCATAGCCGGCGAGATAAAACCAAGGACCGCCTATATTCGGAAATTATTTATATACCGCCTTACTCGTTGTGGATCTTTCAAAGTTTGCCAAGAGGCATTTCGCCGTCGGCGAAGGGGCGGCTGGGGCCGGTAGAACGCCTAGACGTGGGGCATCATGCATGGCTAAGGCAAAGCAGAGAGAATTGATGGAGGACGGGTTTTTAGTGTTTACCCCAAGGCCCAGCGGGTCGCGGTTTTGGGCCCCCATCGCCGCGGCCATCGCAACCCCGGCGTCGCCTCTATTGGCCGTCTACGAGGAACGCCGAACAGGGGGGCTGGGCGTATTATGCCGGAGGACCTAGGCCTTTCGTTGGTCGTCCTCGGCGCAGCCCTCTCCGCATTGGGGCTCCTTCAGCAAAACCTAACCCCCCTCTTAGCGCTGGGGCTCGCCGTCTTGACCGCCGGGCTGTTAATCACGTGGGAGCCCGCGACTAGGGAAAGGCTATTGGTGAAGTTGGGCGAGGCCGCGTGGGAAAACGTATCGGCGTTTATCCAAGCGGCTGGGATTCCCCCAAAGGCTTACTACTTCCCATCCGCAATAGCGGGAAGGCCCGTGGCGGTCGTGGCGGTCGAAAAGCCCGGCGAAATCCCAAGGGGGGCCCTGACGTTTAGGACCGGAAACGGCCCGGCGCTTGTGCTATCCACGCCAGGAGGCAAGGCCGTAGAGCTCTGTAGAGAGCTGCCCAACGACCTAGCCGAGGCGTTGAGGGAATGCGCAATAAATTCCCTAGGCCTCGCCCGGTCGGTCTCCGTAGTAGATAGCCCAGACGGGACCGTAGTAGAATACCGCGGAGTCTCTACGCCGGACCTATACAACAAGCTCCTAGTCAAGCCGGCGCTGGGAAGCGCCCTGGCCTCTATTACAGCAGCCATAGCCGCAGAGGTATGGGGCCGCCCAGTAGAAATAATAGAAGAGGCGGCAAAGGGCAAGAGGTTGACCGTCTTGATACGATGAAGCTCCCCCTAGTCGCCCTAGTCGTGGTCTCAGGGGCCAGCGCCGCCTACCTTATATACCTAGGCGTGAAGTCGTTGGACATCGTCGTCTCTTTGTATACATACATCCACTGGGTAATGGCATATTTCCTACACCCCCTGCCCAAGCCCCTCAGCCGCATCTACACGGCAATCGGCATAGCGCTGCTTGCGGCGTTCTCGTACTTCCTAGCCCTACGCATCCTCCCGCTCCTATGAGGCTGAGCCTCATAGCGATAATCTTTGCGGCTCTACTCCTCCTACTAATAGTAGTAAGACACCCCACTCCGCCGATGCCCACCGTAGATATAGAGGCATTAATAGAATTAGTAAAAAATAATCCAGACCTCTATGCAGAGCTCCTCAAATACTTAAGCATCTCGTTGCCCAGGCCCACCGGCTCCAAGCCCACAGAACTCACAATCGACATAACCACCACAGTGGTCAAAGCCGGCGATACCATAGCAGTCACCGGACGGCTGACCTCCGACGGGAAAACCCCTAGCGAGGGAATTCGTAGCGCTTTTTCCTCGAAGGTAAGCCGGTAGCACTAGTTCTGACAGACGGCCAAGGAAAGTTTAAAGCCAATGTGACAGTGACAGTCTATACGCCCGTGGCAAATCTGTCCGCCTATTACATTCCCGCCGCTAGGCTCCCCCTACGCTCCCTCCAAGGCCTCCGCGCTGCTCAGAGTAATCTTTAACGCCACCAATATCGTGCTACAGGCCCCCGCCGCCGTCCAGTGGGGCGAGCCCCTCGTAGTAAAAGTCTACCAAGACCCGCCGCTCGAGAGAAAAGTAGTAGTGACGCTAAGCGACGGGGCCCAGACCGTGAGCGTGGAAAAGCCGTCGAAGGCTCCGCAACCTTCGAAATACCCACCGCCGGCCTCAACCCGGGGAGGTGTGTGTTGAGCGCGTGGGCCGAGCCGAAGGGCGCCTGGGCCCCCGCCTCTACGAGCACATACGTAAATATATCCGCGGTCGAGCCGCGCGTGGCCATACACGCCCCCCCAGTATTGATAGGAGGCTTGCCAGCCCCCATAGAAATCTCCATAGAGCCCAACGTCACCGCCGTAGTATACCTAGGAGGGAGGCCGCTCCAGGGCTATGTGCCCATAGACCTCTCCACCGGCATGGCCGCGTTGACTGTGGCCACAGGCGCGGCGCCGCCCTACGCCCCCACGAAGGTCACTCTCCAAGTCTTCGTGCTAAACCCGCTACAACTCGCAGCCGCCGTGGCGCTAATCCTCCTAGTCGCTAGATTCGCCAGAGCCCCGGCGACGCTGGAAGAGGTAAAACGGGAGGTGATAATGGCGGCGGCTGGCGGCGAAAGGCGGCGTATCGCGTTCACTAAAGAGGTCGAGGAGGTGCTTACGGCGTTGTCATACGCCTTCTACGCGCTTGGACAAAGGGCGGGGATGCAATATCGAAGAATATGGACGTATAGAGAATATGCCGCGCTCGTCGAAAAATACGCGGCGGATAAACAGTGCCTGTGGGGAATAGTAGCCTTGGCGGAGAGGGCAGTCTACTCCCCCCTAGTCCCAACGTCGGTCGAAATAATAAGGGCGTTGACATGTATAAAGTCGTTATAGCGGCCATATTGTTGGCCGCCCTCATACTCTACTTCACGCCCTCCACAACACCATACAGCCCCTACAACGAGGGGCCCCTCGGCCTCTCTAAATTCGCGAAGATGTGCAAAACCTCAGGCTCCGCCGATGTGGTGGTCGCGGCCCCCGGCGCCGTCCTTAGGGACGTAAACGTCTCAGTATCTGAGGCGGTCATAGTTGACCCCTTCCTCAACTTCGGCGACCCCTACCTAATCATGGCCTACGCCGGAGGCAGAGTATTAGCCGCCTCGAACGCCATCCCCTTATGGGCGAGGGCAAGGTGCTAGTAGAGACGAGCCCAGTGAGCTTCGTAAACACCACACATGGCCCCTTCCCTCTAGCCCTAGCCGTAGAAAAAGACAATAAAACGATCTACGTCTACAACGCCGCCCTCTTCACCAACACAGCCCTACAGTGGAACTATAAATATGCCCAAGAAATATGCAAAAGGCCGGTCGAGATAGTCGTGCCCAACGGCGACTTGTCGCAGCTATACCACGAAGCGCTGAGCCGGGCCTGGCCGTGGATCGCCCCATCGACGTTCCTCCTAATGTTTATATATCTCTGCCTCTCTAGACGCGGTGGCCGTGTCGCCGCGAAGAATAGTTGAAGAAGTAGGCAAATACTACCTTGGAAACCCCCACGTAGTCGAGGTGGCGGCCGCCACGTTGATCGCGGGCGGACACCTACTCCTCACAGGCCCCGTGGGGAGCGGAAAGACTCTATTGGCCAAAGCCCTAGCGCGCGCAATAGGGGGGACATTCGCCCGCGTCCAGATGACCAACGAGACGCTGCCGTCCGACATACTAGGCTACGGCGTATATGCGCAGGGGGAGGTCCGAATGGTGCCAAGGCCCCATCTTCCACAACGTCGTATTAATCGACGAGATAAACCGAGGGCCGCCGCGCACCCTCTCAGCCCTCGTCGAACCCATGCAGGAAAGAACAGCGACAATAGAGGGGACAACCTATAGGCTGCCCACACCCCACATGGTCATAGCCACAATCAACGCCACGGAAATAGCCATGGGCAGCACAGCCCCCTCCCGCTCGCCATACTGGACCGCTTCACCGCCTCGCTACACGTAGACTACGTAGACCCGCAGACGGAGCGGCTCGTGGTAAAGATGTCGGACGCGTTAGCAGGCCTAGACGGCGGACCCGCGAGCCCCGCCCCTCCCCTCCGCTTCGACGTCAAGAGCGTATACGTCGTAGACGACGTCGTAGACTACATCGTGAGGCTAGTGGAACAGATAAGGCGCGACGAGAGGATAGCCATCCCCCTATCCACCAGAGCCCCCATCGCGCTGCTGAACCTAGCGCGCGCCCTCGCCCTCCTCGACAACCGCAACTACGTCATCCCAGACGACGTGAAAAAGGCGGCGCACCCAGCGCTAGACCACAGAATAGTACTAAAGACGGAATACGAAGACCAAAACCCACGGCAGGTAGTAGAAGATGCCCTCAGCCAAGTGGAGCCCCCAGTCTATCTATGAGGCCGCCCGGAAGGCCCTCCCCCTCCTCTACCTAATAGCCGCGTGGGGCAGCCCGGCATCCATAGCGGCCATAATACTCCTCGCGCTAGAACTCAAGCCGCTTGCCCGTCACCACACGCCGACGATCTTCCTCCACTACGCAGTGGTGGCCCTCCTCCCCCGGCCCGCCGCGCTCCTCTTCGCCACGTCGTTGATCCCCCTGCTACACATGGCCAAGACCCTAGACAACTCCTCCCCCTGGTACATCCACCTACTAGTCTTCCTCATGGCCTCGGCCGCCAACCCAGCCGTGGCCCCAGCCTTAATCTACACCGCCGCCGAAGCCCTCTGGAGCTACATAAAATTTGTCCGCAACATACCTACAGTGGAGGTGTCTAGAACAGAGGCGGTCGCCGGAAGGCCCACCACGCTTAAGATCAAGATCGAGACGAAGGCCCCCGCCCACGTAGAGCTACCAAACGGAGAAACGACATATGTAGACGGGGAGGCAACTGTCGAGCTGAAGACGACCTTCGACATGGCCGGCGTCTACACGCCCGCCCTAACCTTCACATACATAAACGCCACCAAGACCGTGAGGTATAGGAGGGCGGTGAGGCTCCCGCCAATCTACGTCATCTCCCGCGCCCAAAGAGCAATAGAATACGGCATAAGGACCATCGCCGCCGTGGAGGAGGTCTCCGGCGCCAGGGAATACGCCCCAGGCGACCCCCTCAAGAGACTACACTGGAAAAAAATGGCAAAGCTCCTAAAACCAGTCATCAAACAAGTCGAGGGGAGGGCGCGCGGGGCCCTCAAAATAGCCGTGCTCCTATACGCCACGACGCCCAAAGCCGTAGATAAAGTACTAGAGGCCTCGGCGAGCGCCATAGCCACAGCGTTGACATATACAGAAGAGGTAGAGGTATGGGCAATGACGCGAAGAGGAGTCCAGGCGCTCAAAGCCGACAAAAAGAACTACCAAGACGCCGTGAAGAAGCTCGTAGCCGAAGCCGAGGCGCTGGACACAACCGCCGCGCCCGCGCTAGACCTAGCAAACCTCATACCTAAGGCGACCCCGCCGCCGACAGACATCCTAATCGGCGAACGCGCACTAGCCAAACCCCTCTGCAGAAAACAACGCTGCATACTAGTCTAGGTCCCCCAATAAACGATAGAGCCGAGCCTGAAACGACAAAAACCAACGGCGATGCCACTATCCAGCCGCACAGCCCCCCTTTCGATGAGGGGGTTACAGACAAGCCGCGCTGGGTTAGCTAGAGGTTTGAGGCTCCTTGGACTGTTTCTCGACCTCCTCCAAGGCCTTTTGGACCTCTCTTTCTATTTCTTCGATGGGTTTAGGCGGCGGAGTAGTGGCCAGGGTGTAGCCCACCCAAGCCAAAATCCCCAACACGGCCGCCACAACGACAAAAGCGGTAAGCTGCAGGATAAAGGTTTGCCAAGGCGAGAAAAAGACTAGCCAACCATACAGCAGAATGCCAACAACGCCGACAACCACAAGACCCGCACCGACAACCCTATCCCTATGCATAAGCCTTTCAATTAACCGGATTTATATACTTTGCCGACACACATTTTTCAAACGCGGCAACATACGCCGTCGAC
>JZWT01000091.1 GCA_000960885.1 Thermoproteus sp. AZ2
ACTTCGAATTATGAAGAGGAAGCAATATAGCTACTCTGGCCGAGCTCGACAACGCCTTATCCCTAAGCTCCTTCAAGCAATCGCTCATCGCCCCTCTAGGAGATCCGCCAGAGACCTAGCGCCGGCGTATAGCCAAACGGCAGCTACTATAGAGACAATAGGGCATAGCGGAGCAGAAGCGTGCTCAACGGCATTAACACGGCGAATGAGGCCACGGCAACGTAGTCGTAATACCTATGCTGCGACATCCTTACGGCCGACGCCATCCAGCCGACTACTGCTAAGACAACACTGAGCCCGGCGCCGCTAAGCCTAACACCAGCAACGCAATGCCGGAGGCGAAGACGACAAATAGGGCTGAGCTTACTACGATGTTGTACTTATGCCCTGAGACGAGTTAATGATAGCTCTAGAAACGCGAAGGGCCTAGACGTTAGATAGAGCACAAGCGCGACTAGCCGCACGTACTGCGATAGGAAGGACGTTATTATCGCCATATAAGGACGCCCGCAAGAGACCGGTGTATCTCACAGCTCGCCTAAACGCAGTATTGACGATCTTAAGGGCCGGCTCGTTTGCCCTTCGGATCTCCTCCATGGTTTATCTGAAAACCTAACTTTATATAGATATATGTTTATTCATGACTTGAACCAAGATTATTAGATATATCTGAAGGCCCTCATCGGCGCAGACAGCGCTTCCATAAATATTAAATCTATTTCTTATCATCAACTTATGAGGGCGGCTAGGTTCCACGGGCCTGGCAAGCCCCTATCCATCGAGGAGGTAGAAAAGCCTAAGGCCGGCCCGGGCGAAGTGGTCATGCGCGTGAGGGCCGCGGGTATATGCCACACGGAGTTACACTTCCTAGACGGCACGCTCAACTTGGGGATATACCCCATTACGCTCGGCCACGAGATAGCTGGGGTAGTAGACGAGGTGGGGCCCGGCGTAGAGGACTTAAGGCCCGGGGATAGAGTAATAGCGTATTACTACGTGGGGTGCGGCAAATGTAAATATTGTTTAAGGGGCGAGGAGAACCTCTGCCCGCGCCCAAGGGCGGAGTACGGCTTTATAAGCGACGGCGGCTTCGCGGAGTACGTCAAGATCCCCGCCAGAAACGCCGTGAGGCTCCCCGACAATATAAGCTTCGAGGAGGCGGCGCCCATAGGCTGTAGCGTCACCACGGCCATACACGCCACTAAGAAGGCGGCGCCGGCGCCCGGCGAATACGCTGTGGTCTACGGCGTAGGCGCCGTGGGCTTTGCACTAATACAGTACAACAAGCTCGTCGGGGCTAAGGTGATAGCCGTTGGGAGGCGCGAGCCCAAGCTTAAGATTGCGAGGGAGCTGGGCGCAGACTACGTCGTCAACGCAGCTGAGGAGGACGTCGTGAAGGCCGTGGAGGAGATAACGGGCGGGGAGGGCGCAGACGTCGTCTATGAGCTGGTAGGCGCTAAGGAGACCTTCGCAAACTCCGTCAAAATGGCGGCGAGGGGGGCTAGAATAGTCGTCATAGGCTATGAGCGAGGAGCCTTCGAGGTAAACCCGCTCGAAATAGTCGTGAAAGAGCTCAGAATATTGGGGTCCGTCGGCAACACCTTGGCGGAGCTCGTCGAGGCGGTGAGGCTGGTGGCCGAGGGCAAAATAAAGGTCGTGGTGGATAGGACGGCGCCGCTAGACGCCGTAAACGAGGAGCTCGAAAGGCTCCGCCGCGGGGAGGTCGTGGGCAGGGTAGTGCTGAGGCCTTAATTGGCCCTAGGGGCGACGGCGGCGTACTCCTTCACTATTGAAGCCAATAGGGATTCGTCCACGCTGATTTTCCTAGAGGCGTACTCCTTCACCCTCTTGAGCACGTAGTTCACTAGGTCGGGCGCTGGCTCGTAGCCCAGCTGCTTCAGCGCCCACTCCACCGAGTGGCGGCCCGAGTGTTTGCCTAGAACTATCCTGCGCCTATTGCCGACGGCCTCCGGCATCATGGGCTCGTAGGTGAAGGGGTTGTTCAATACGCCGTGGACGTGTATCCCGGACTCGTGGCTGAACGCGTTGTCCCCCACGACGGCCTTATTGGGCTGTAGCCTTATGCCGAAGAGCCTGGCGACTAGGCGCGACGTCTCGTACAGCTTCTCCAGCCTAACCCCTGTCCTAAGGCCCAATAAGAAGTGCGCGGCTGCGACCACCTCCTCCAGCGCCGCGTTTCCGCCCCTTTCGCCGAAGCCGTTGACCGTAACCTGCGCCACATCGGCGCCGGCCTCTATGGCGGATATAGTGTTGGCCACGGCCATGCCGAAGTCGTCGTGGCAGTGGACGTGGATGGGGGACCTTAATCCTCCCCCTCAACATCTCGATCAAGTACTTCATTCTGCTAGGCGTCATGACGCCCACGGTGTCCGGCACGTTTATCTCGTCGGCGCCAGCCCTAACGGCGGTATCCAGCGCCTCGGCTAAGAAGGCTAGGTCGCTCCTAGTGGCGTCCTCGGCGCTGAAGAGGACTCTTACGCCGTAGGACTTGGCGTACTCCACAGACTCGGCTATCCTAGAGAGGACCTCCTCTCTGCCCATCTTCAGCTTATGCTTCATGTGTATGTCAGAGGTGGCTATGAAGACGTGTATCATGTCGGCCTCCGCCGAGGCGGCGGCGTCTATATCGCCCTTATTGGCCCTGGCTAGGCTGACCACCTCGGCGTATATCGCCTCCCCCGCTATCCTCTTTATGGCCTCGGCCTCCTCCGGCGAAACCGCCGCGAAGCCGGCCTCTATATAGTCCACGCGTAGGTCGTCTAGGGCAAGCCCTATCTCGACCTTCTCCTCGAGGGTTAGAGAAACCCCGGGCATCTGCTCGCCGTCTCTTAAGGTGGTGTCGAAGATCTTTATTGTGCGAGCCCCGAATCCATAGCGCCAATATAGAGCCTATATTTAAACTTATCTACCTATATTGCTTAGGTTATAGAAGAAGGCCTTCACCTCGCCTGAGAGCGCTACGCCGTATGTTGGATCGTTCCAAGCCCATATACCTATATAGGTCGGCCTTAGGCCCTCTAGCTGGGAGATCGCTTGCCTATAGAACTCTATAGTCGCAGTGCAGTTCTTGGACTTAACAGGCAGTTGCCAATTCCAGGGCTGGATATACCCCTCGGCGTCGCAAATCCTAAAGCCTATTTCGCCGACCATTATCTGGAGCCCAGACGACCTCAACTCCTCTAAGTTGTCTAGAAAATACTTGGGGACGTGGAGCTCGCCCTCGGAATAAGAGTAATCGTACAAATCCTCGCCGACTAGGTCTATAACGCCGGCCTCCCTCGCAAGCCTAATTATATCGCTTGGCGGCTCGGACGAGGTGCCGTAGTAGAAGAAGTGGGCCTCTGGGAACATCTGAGCCAGTTGCCTATAGGCGGCCGCGAGCTCGGATGTACAAGTTGTATTAGATATACACGCGCTCATTTCGCTAAAACCTATATAGACTCCCTGCCCATCGCCTATGACCCCTTTCAGCGCATTTAAAAACGTTGAGGCGTAGGATAGATTTACCTCAGTTAACTGGCCGCGCCATTGCTGCGCCGAACAAAAGAGGTTTATGAACAGGGGGGTCCAATTCCTATAACTTTGTATAAGGGCTAGGGAGAGCTCGAACTGCGTGAAATCGACGCCGGCGTTTGGAGTGCACGGAATCACTACTACTACGCCCGGAGCAGAGCCCTGAGGTATTTCGCCTAAATTTAGGCTCCCCCAAGGGACTATCCAAAATATCAACATAGGCCTTATAGACAACGACGTATAAATCAAAGACGCCACGAGGGCCGCAGCTAAAACGAAGGCCGCGGCGTATTTAGCCATATAAATGGCACGCCACGTAGTGGTTTTTCTCGGCCTCTATCCTCTTGGGCCTAATCGTCCTACAGGCCTCTGTGGCGTAGGGGCATCTATCGGCGAATGGGCAGCCCGAGCCGGCGAGCGAGAACTCTATGGTTACGCTGGTCACTCTCTCCCTCCACCTCTCCTTGACCCTAGGCACCGAGGCCAAGAGCATTTGGGTGTAGGGGTGTAGGGGCTTTGAGAATATAGACTCCGCGGGCCCGTACTCAACCGCCTGTCCCTTATATAGAACGAGCACCTTATCCCCTATATATGAGGCCAGGCCCATGTCGTGCGTCACGAACAACATGGTCATCCCCATCTTCTCCCTTATGTCGTGTAGGACGTTCAACACGGAGACCCTCAGAGAGGCGTCTATCATCGAGACCACCTCGTCAGCCAACAGCACCTTGGGCCTAACTAGTAGGGCCCTCGCTATGGATATCCTCTGCAGCTGCCCCCCCGAGAATTGGTGCGGGTATTTGCCCACTACGTCTCTGGCCGATAGGCCGACGGCCTCTAGGGCCTCCGAGACCGCCTTGACCCTCTCGGCCTCTGGCAGCTCGGGCCTATATTTCTCCAGAGTCTTATAGAGTATCCTATCTATTGGGTAGAAGGGGTTGAAGGAGGAGTAGGGGTCTTGTAAGACGGCTTGTACCTCGCGCCAGTACTCCAAGGGCTTCCAAGACCTCAGAGGCCTTCCCCTATACTCCACCTCGCCCGACGTGGGCGGTATGGCCTTTAGGAGCACTCTAAGCAGCGTGGATTTGCCCGAGCCGGACTCGCCGACTATGGACAAGACCTCGCCCTCCTCCACCTCGAAGCCCACGTCGTCTAGGGCGCGTATCTTGACGGTGCGTAGGAAGCCCGTGGAGAAGACCTTGGTCAAGCCCTCTGCTCTGTAGATCATGTCTTCCCCGCGTATAGCCAACACTTAACCTTAATCCCCCCCACCTCGGCCTCGGGCGGCTCCTCCCTCTCGCATATGGGCATCCTATATCTACAACGTGGGTAGAACCTACATCCCTTGGGCGGGTTCGCCATGTCGGGCGGCTCCCCCGAGAGCCCCTCGAGCTTAGCCCTCTTAATGCTGGCGCCCGGCTCAACTATGGCCGACATAAGGCCCTTGGTGTAGGGGTGTAGGGGGCTCCCTATGACGGACTCGGCGGGCCCCCGCTCCACTATCTGCCCGGCATACATGACGGCCATCTCCGTAGCTATCTGCCTAGCCGTCGCTATGTCGTGCGTTATGAATACCATGGATTTAACGGCCCTCTCGGCCATCAAGTCTTGTAGATATTGTATCACCAGCCTCTGCACCACTACGTCCAGCGCCGAGGTGGGCTCGTCCAATATCAAGACCTCGGGGTTCAGCAGGGTGCTGAGGAGTATGGTGACGCGCTGCCTCATACCGCCCGACAGCTCCACCGAGTATCTGTCCAAGACCCATTTCGGGAGGCCTATTTGTAGCGCCCTCTCCTGGGCCCTCCTATAGACGTCCTCCTCATCTATGGGCAGGGAATCCCTATGCGACGCTATTATATCCCTTATTAAGTCCCTAACCCTGGCCGTCGGGTTTAGGGCGTCCATGGCGAATTGCGGGACTATGGCAAGGCCCACCGCCCTTATGGACCTCAGCTCCTCGTCCCCCATGGCGTATATGTCCCTGCCCTTGAAGTAGACGGAGCCCCCGGCTATCCTCAACGGCGGCTTCACTAGGCCCGCCAAGGCAACGCCGAGCGTCGACTTGCCGGAGCCCGACTCCCCCACCACGGCCAACACAGACCCGTCCTCGGCCTCTAGGCTCACGCCGTCCACTGCCCTAACGACGGCCCTCTTAGTGAAGTAATACGCCTTTAGGGAATCGGCGACTAATAGGCCCGGCATTATTCCTCCCTAAGCCTCGGGTTAAACGCCTTATCCATGGCCATGGCTATCATGGCCAAGGAGGTGGCGGCCAACATAACCAATAGGCCGGGCGGGAAGAACCACCACCAATAGCCGTAATAGGCCGCGCTCATTTGGACCGCCCAGAACAACATGTAGCCTATAGTCATGGTGTTGTACGGCAGTAGGCCCAGCCCCTCCAAGCCCAAATCGGCTATTAAGGCCCCGCTGAACTGTAACACATATACCAGGAATACGTAGGCCAACATCTGGGGCAGGACCTCCGTGAAGGCTATCTCCATGGGGCTCTCGCCGCTTAGCTTAGCCACCAATATATACTCCCTCTCCCTAATGCTCATGGCTATGGCCCTAACAGCTCTGGCTGACCAAGGCCAGGAGAAGGACCCGATGAGGACGCCCAGAAGAGTAGTAGTTATCCAGGAGCGCGGTATGCT
>JZWT01000092.1 GCA_000960885.1 Thermoproteus sp. AZ2
GGAGCAGAGCCGACGCATTGGCCGCGGCCCTGAAACCGCTGGCGTCAGACTGTGGCGTATCCGGCCAGCGAGGCCGAAAGGGACAGATCATCACCGCGTATTACGGCGGTGGGCCTATTAAAGCCTCAGCTCCAAGACCCCGCGACGGCCCACCCGGGCCTCCCAGCGCGGCGGGACGACCGTCGTCGAGTAGTCCTCCACTATGAGCGCGGGCCCCCTCACCCTATAGCCCAGCGGCAGCTCGCCCCTCTTATAGACCGCGGCCTTGACCCAGCCGCCGAAGTAGGCCTCCCTCTCCCCAACGCTCGGGTTGCCCTCGGCCGGGGGCTCTGGGAGCTTGGGCTTAGGCCTTCTGGCCACAGCGAATACCCTTATGGCCACCACCTCTATTTCTCTGTCCAAGGCGAAGCCGTAGACGGCCCTATGCCTCTCCTCGAAGGCCCTCCTCACGGCCTCCCGGCTTAAGTCCGCGCCCAGGGGGATGGTCAGCTCCCACCCCTGCCCGACGTATCTCACGTCGGCGTACCTCAAGAAGTAGTCGGGGCGCCGGGCGGCGAGCGCGGCCTCCAGCTCCCTAAAGCCGGCCTCTACGTCTTTGGGGTAGGCCATCCTCGCCTCGAATCTGAAGTCCGCCATGAGCATCCCCAGCGAGGTGAAGACGCCGGGGAGCGGCGGGATTATGACCCTCCCCACGCCCATCTCCTCCGCCACCTCGGCCGCGTGTTGGGGGCCGGCGCCCCCGAAGGCCATTAGGGCGAAGCGCGAGGGGTCTAGGCCCCTCTCGACGGTCACTAGCCGAATAGCTCTGGCCATCTCTAGATTTATCAGCCTCACCGCCAGCTCGGCGACGTCCACCGGATCCCCAAGCCTCGCCAAGGCCCCCCGCGCCGCGTCTACGTCCAGCCTCATGGAGCCCCCGGCCAATGCCTCGGGGATTCTGCCGAGGACGAGGTTGGCGTCTGTGATAGTGGCGTCCCTCCCGCCCCTGCCGTAGCAGGCGGGGCCCGGGTCGGCGCCCGCGCTGAGGGGCCCGACGCGCAACGCGCCGGCCGAGTCGCGCCATATGATCGTCCCGCCGCCGGCGGAGACCTCCGCCAAGTCCACGAAGGGGAAGCGTATTGGGTAGCCCGAGCCCTTCACTATGCGCCCCTTATGGCTCTCTCCCCCCACCTCGTACTCGACCGTGATAGACGGCTCGAAGCCGACTATTGTGCCGGCCTTGGCCGTCGTGCCCCCCATGTCTAGGGATATCACATCGCCCTCCCCCAAGTCCTTAGCCAGCTCGGCCGCCGCTACTACGCCCGCCGCGGGGCCCGACTCTATCAACTGGACGGGGCGCCTAGACGCCTCCTCGACGGTCACGAGGCCCCCCGAGGACGCCATCACGTACATCGCGCCGCCCTTAGACTCGACGAACTCCCTCAGCCTCGCCAAATACCGCCCGACGAGGGGCATCAGGGCCGCGTTAACGACGGCGGTCGAGAAGCGCTCGTATTCGCGGGGCTCCCAAGCCACCTCGTGGGAGGCGGTGACGTACTCGAAATGGCGCTTGAGCGCCTCGGCGGCCGCCCGCTCGTTGGAGGGGTTGGCGTATGAATGCAGAAAGGCGACGGCGGCGCTCACCGCCCCCGCGGCCTTGGCCATTGCAGCCGCCTCCTCGACCTCGCGCAAGTCGACGGGCTTGGCCACGGTCCCGTCAGCGAGCGTCCTCTCGTCCACCTCGAACCTCAGCTCCCTGGGCACTATCTGGCGCGGCTTCTGGAAGAACAAGTCGTAGAGCCTAGGCCTATTTTGCCTCCCGATCTCCACCACGTCCCTAAAGCCCTTTGTCGTAAACAGCGCGACCCTCGGCAGCTCCAGCCCCACTTGGCCCAGCAACGCGTTCGTGCCGATGGTCGAGGCGTGGAGGAGCTCGAAACCCGATAGGGCTAGCCTAGAGAGCCCCTCGGCCACGGCCCGCTCGGGCTCCCTAGGCGTGGAGAGGATCTTCAGAGTCCTTATCGAGCCGTCCGGGGCCGCGACGACGAAGTCCGTGAAGGTCCCGCCCACGTCTACGCCCACTATCGACACGCGCCGCACCCTCGGGCCAATATAAATTATGCGGCGCCCGCGGCATACCCCCGCTTTTGTTCGGGTATCGATCTAGCCCCCTACCCGGGCCTCGCCGCGGCCTCATCGGCCCTGTCTGGGGGCCGCACCGCCGGCTGGTTTTTACCCCCGCCTTTCGGCGGCCCACCGGCGGCTCCGCGGGCGGGCGGGAGGTTCCAGAGGGCGGCCGTCTCCGAGCCGCCCCCGTCCCCTCCGCGGGCGCCGATATATAACGCGCGCCGAGATATAAAGTTTTACTTGATGAATAGGCCTATGACCAAGCCTATGATGAACGTGAGCGAGGAGAACGGTATCATCGATTTGAGCACGCCCAGCTTCTCGGCGGCTTGATAGGCCGTGTAGCCGATGCTCTGCAGTATCTGCATGGCCGCAGACGGGGTTAAGTAGCCCAGGGCTATGGCCAGCAGGAATATGGCGAGCAACACTATGGCGACCCCTATGAGTCTCCTGATGAGCACGCCTATTAATAGGCCGAAGATGAAGGGCACGACCAAGGCCACCACCTGCGTCAACGTGATCACGTAGGCTCTACCCACTCCCCCTTATAAAGATTTGCTTAATGCTTTTATATGCCCTACGCTTGACGTATATGTGAGGACTTTCAGCTGCGCGCCCAACTGCGCGCTCTGTTGTAGAGTGAGCCCAGTCACGGTCCTCCCCCACGAGGTCTACATCTTATCCCAGCTGGCCGAGGAGCTCGGCGTCTCGGTCCAGTTCTCGCCGGCCTATACGCTGGCCGAGAGGTACAGCGGCATCAGGATAGCGCTGAGCTACCTAATGCACCTAGACTCCGAGGGGAAGTGCCCATTCCTCAGCGGCACTAAATGCCTAGTCCACGACCTATACAAGCCGCTGACGTGCCGGTCTTTCCCCTATCTCCCCAAGGTGATTAAGTACGAGCTAGACCCCGTAGAGCGGGAGGTCAGGATGGAGATAAACTTCGTGATATCGACGCTGTGCCCCGTCGTCAAGTCGGACCTAACGCCCAGCGACGTCTTGCGCATGGGCAATATAAAGATCGCCGTGAACTACGCCCCGAGGGAGGTAAAAGTCGCCGAGGAGACCGTGGAGAAGCGCATGTTCTACGCCAGAGTGCTCTCAGAGCTGTGGAAAGAGGACCAAGTCGACCTAGAGGACGGCCGCGAGAGGCCCCTCTGGCCCATCGTCAACGGCTTCTCCTTCATCCGCCGCTTTAGGCCCGAGATAACCCTCAAGGATTTGATGTAAAGCCCTCTACACGAAAGAGGCATAGCCCCAATCATGGAGGAGCTGGATAGATGATAAGGATATGCAACAGAGGATATATGATATAGATATTTAATTCAACTGTGGTGTCCGCGGAGCTAGTATATAAGGCCACGGAATACGCCGCAGAGGAGGCCGGCATAGCGTTGAGGAATTCTGCGTTTTCGCCGAATATTAGGGAGCGCATGGACCACAGCGTGGCCGTGGTGGACGCCGAGGGGCGGATAGTGGCGCAGGCCGAGCACATCCCGGTGCATCTCGGCTCCATGCACGTCGGCGTGGCCAACCTCCTGGCCTATTTGGCAAGGGAGGGGATTGAGCTGGCGGAGGGCGACGCCGTGTTGACAAACGACCCCTATATCTCGGGCACGCACCTAAACGACGTCATGGTCCTCTACCCGGTCTTCTGGCGCGGGAGGCTCGTCGCGTACATAGCCACGAAGGCCCACTACGTAGACGTAGGGGGGCCTCTCCCCGCCTCTCTGAACCCAAACGCCAAGACGATATACGAGGAGGGCGTGGTGGTGCCGCCCGTCAAGATACTCGAGGGGGGCCGGCTCAATGGGGAGGCCCTGGCCTTCATAACTGCCAACTTCAAGGTGCCGGAGGCCGCCAGGGGCGACTTAGAGGCCCAGCTGGCCGCGTCGAGGGTCGGCGCCGCGAGGGTGAGGGCCATATTCGATAGGTACGGCGACGTCTCGCGGGAGTGGGGCGAGGCCGTGGAGTACGGCAGGCGCCTCGCCCTGAGCGAATTGGCGAAGTGGCCTAGGGGGGCCTACGAGGCCGTCGATTACTTGGACTGGCGCGGCTCCCTCCTCCCCATAAAGGTGAGGCTGAGGATAGGCGACGGGATAGTCGCAGACTTCTCCGGCACTGCGCCCCAGCAGGAGTCCCCGATAAACGCAGTGCTCGGGGTCACGTTCTCCGCCGTCTCGTTCGCCGTGAGGGCCGCCCTGGGCGCAGACGTGCCGACGAACCACGGCTTCTACAGCGTCGTCGAGGTCAAGGCCCCTGAGGGCTCCCTCGTCAACCCCATTAAGCCGGCCGCGGTGGGCGCGGGCAACTTGGAGACCAGCCAGCGCATAGCCGACGTCGTGTTCTTGGCCCTCTCCAAGGCCCTCCCCGGCAGAATACCCGCGGCTGGTTCGGGCACTATGATGAACGTGATGATGGGCGGCGTCTGGAGGGGGAGGCGTTGGTCCTACTACGAGACGGTGGGCGGGGGCTCCGGCGGGAGGCCCAATGGCCCCGGCGTCTCCGGCGTACACGTGAACATGACGAACACCCTCAACACGCCCATAGAGGTGGCAGAGAGGGAGTACCCGCTCCTATTCACGGCGTATAGGATAAGGGAGGGGAGCGGCGGGCGGGGGCGCCACGGGGGCGGCGACGGCGTAATCAGGGCCTTTAAGGTCTTGGCCCCCACCACGCTGTCCATTATGGCCAGCAGATTTAGGCTGGGCCCGTGGGGGCTGGAGGGCGGAGAGCCCGGGAGGCCCGCCAAGGTCGTCGTCAGGGGGAGGAGGGGCGAGGTCGAGGTGGAGAGCGCGACGGTTGAGCTGGAGCCAGGCGACGAGGTAATAGTCGAGACGCCTGGGGGCGGGGGGTACGGGCCGCCGGGCGGCTGAGGTCAGCCGTATATTCTGTAGAGCATATAGATGCCCACAGCCACGATAATTGCGCCGTAGGCCCTCCTCAGCATATTCTTGGGGGCCGTGGTGGCCAGCCTAGTGCCCAAGTAGCCCCCGCCGATTCCGCCGAGCACGTAGAGCACGGCTATGATTGGGAGGACGTCGCCGAAGTACCAGTACTCGGCCCCTGTGGCTACGCCGAAGGTCCCCACGCTGAGGAGGGAGGTGCCTATCGCCCTCGTTATGCAGAGGCTTGCCGAGAACATCAGGGCGGGGACTATGAGGAAGCCGCCCCCTATGCCGAAGTAGCCCGAGACGAGGCCGACCACAAACCCGGCGAGCCCCACCTTGGCCAAGACGCTCGGCGTCAGCCGCGGGCACCTCTGCGCGGCCTCGAGCACTCTGTCGACCTCGTTGGCCGTGCCGGCACTAGAGGCCTCCCTCCTGGCCCCCACGTATATGCCCAACGCTATCATGGCTATGGCGAAGTATGTCAGGAGCGAAGTGCCCGGCGTGATGTGGCCTAGGTACGCCCCTATCAAGGACCCTATGAGCCCCACCCCCGCGAAGAGGCCGCCGACCCTAGGCGCTACGTTCCTCCTCCGCAGATGCATATAGGAGTTTATATATGCGTTGAGCCCCACGGCCAGCGCGGTGGTGCCTATGGCTATATGCGCTGCGTTGGGGAGCGCGTCGAGCCCGACGAAGTAGAGGAATAGGGGCACGGCGAGTATCGAGCCGCCGCCCCCTATGAGGCCTAGGCTGAAGCCCACCAACACTCCCGAGATCGCCGAAAGGGCGTACTGGAGCGGCGTCATGAAGTCAAAATATTAGATTATTTTATGTTTTTGTCATAATTTTGACGAAACCAACCACGACACAAAGAATTCTTACATTATAGAATTTTTATTATATAAATACAATATATTATAGCAATAAACAATAAAAATAAATATTATTAATTTTACTGGACGTGTCCGTACAAGAGATCGTCAGGTCGATCGTGGAGGACAACCCCCTCTACGACGTAATGCTCGCGTCGGGCATAGCCAATATGTCGGCGTTGGCTAGGGCCATAAAGCCCCTGGTCGACGCCGCGCTCGGGCGCTCCGTCAAGCTAACGGCCGTAATAAAGGCGCTGGAGAGG
>JZWT01000093.1 GCA_000960885.1 Thermoproteus sp. AZ2
ACCTAGTTTATCAGGGAACCCAGACATCCGTAAATGTAATTGCCGTAAATGGCCAGATATGGTCCACCTCGGCGTACTATCCCTTAATAGCCACAAACGCCTATGGGGGCTGTTTAGCAATAGCCGATAGGCCCTATATTTATTATATACATTTAAACGAGACCTTAGGCAGTATAACAGTTAATTTAGTAAAGTACTCCATAGTTAGTCTCTTTACGCCTTACGGCTATATGGTCTGGAGCCAGGGACTGAGCAACACCAATATCACATCTATAGCGACTAACTGCGTAGATGTGGCGGTGGGCACAGAGGGAGGCAGGGTAATAGTGGTGGGCGAAACCGGCGTGATAAATACCTACAACTTCGGCTCTCCCATCACCGCCTTGGCCTACAGCAGAGACGGCTCGGTGCTTTACGTGGGGACTTATTCCGGCCAGCTCTACGCGATTTCGGCCGGAGGCGTTACACAGATAGCGTCGGGGCCCGGCTCAGTGCTCTTCATAGGCGTTAACCCCCACTCTACGCAGCCGTACGCCGTGTGGTTCTATAAGCGCGGGCAACCGCACGTGTTTATCTGGCCCCTCAACATAGACCTCACCCCTGGCGCCATCTCTGAGTACGGCACTAACACCCCGGCGGTTCCCGCCGCCGTGAGCCAAGACGGCTCCACCCTAGCCGTGGGCATATATGACCAGCTCTACGTGTATAGGGACGGGCAGTTGTGGTACACCGCCGGTCTCCCCTCGGCGCCCACCGCGGTTGCCGTGTCCGGAAACGGCTCAATAATCGCCGTGGGCACCCTCGGCGGACAGGTAATGGTCTTCTGGAACGGCAGAGTGGCCGCCGAGTGGGACGCCGGCGCGCCCGTGACTAGCGTCGCGACTTCGTGGGATGGGCTGACCATAGCCGTGGAGACTTGGACCGGCGTCAAGTTCGAGAGATTGGCCATCGGCGTAGTTGAGGTACATGACCCGCCGACAGTCATTGAGGTGGTAGGCCCTCAGCCCTGCCTCAACGAGACAATAGACGTAGTGGCGGGCGGCACCACGTTCACCTATACGGTTAACGGAGCGGCGCAGGTCCTCCTGCCGGTGGGCCAAGTATCCATCGTCCCGCAGTATAAGTACCTATCCCAAAACGCCAGGTGCGCGCCTATGAACAACGTCACCCTAGACGTGACCGGCAATTTGCAACAGCCCATAATCCTCTACTACCAGCTACAGTACAAGGTCTCGTTAAGCCCGCCCGGCCTCGTGTCGGGCCCCGCGTGGACCTTCGGCCCCACCACCTACGCGGCCCAGCCCAGCCTCAACGTGCAACTGTTCGGAGGGCCCTCAGCCGGCATGACCGCCTCTATGTCTCTGGCCTATTGGGACGTAAACGGCACAATTATAGGCTTGCCGACGCCGTCTATAACGGTCAATGTGACGGGGCCTATGTCCATCTCAGCGGTATACCAAATGTCGGCGCCGCAGACGATTCCTATAAACTCAACCGCTAGGTGGCAGCTGAAGTACCTAGTCGTCTATAACAGATATGGGCAGCCCATAACCTCGGGGCTTTCGCCCTACGTCTCGGACTACCCGGTGACCGCGCAGGCCTATTACGTAATGCAGTTCCTGGTCTCGACCTCGCCGCCGGCGACCGTTAACGGGACCGCGGAGCTGTGGGCAGATGAGGGGTCCTCGGTCGTATTCTCGGCGCCCGCCATAGTGGATTTCGGCAATGGGACTAGGATAGTCTTCCAGGGCTGGAGCAACGGCCAGGCGGGCAACTTCACCGCAACTGTGGCCGGGCCTATGTATGTGGCGCCTATCTACGTTAAGCAGTACTTCGTATCCGTCAAATCCCCTGGCACAATTAATGGGCAGAGCTCGGGCTGGTTCGACGCCGGCTCTACGGCCACGCTGAATATACCGCAGGTGTTGAGCACGAGCGGGCAGACGAGGACCGTGTTCGCCGGCTGGGTCATTAACGGGGAGGGCCGGGCCCGGCTCGGCCACTGCGTCTATAACTGTGGACGCACCCATGAACATAACCTACAACACCAAGACGCAATACCTAGTGACTTCGCCACTAAATACGGCACACCTACGTTGAGCCAGACGTGGGCAGACGCGGGGTCGAACGCTGTACGTGACCGTCATGCCGGAGCAAGTCTGGGAGCCGCCGCCCTTATTATACCAATTCGCCGGTTGGCGTGCCCCCGACGGCAACGTATATCAGCCGCCTATCCCGGTCGTGGCGCCCGGCGTCTACGAGGCGGTGTGGAGGCTCAACATAATACCCCTAGCGGCCATAGCCGGCGGCGCGGGCGGAGGCGTAGCTGCTTATATTTTCATAAGGCGGAGGCGCGCGGCCTTCGAGGTGGAAACCTAAATCTCTTTACACATATAGGGCCCGCACCTCCTATAGCCTAGAGAGGCGAAATAGGGCCTTACGCCGACGCCCGAAATAACCACTATTTTCTTCGCCGAGTTCTCGGCGGCGAACTCCTCGGCCAGCCCCATAAGCCGCCTCCCGATACCTCGATGTTGCCAATAAGGCCCTGGCCCGGCGCCGATGGGCACCTCGGGGCCGTAGACGTGTAGCTCCCTAACTAGGGCAGTCCTCCGATCTATCTCGGGCCTCCAGGGGTTGGCGGGCATCCTAACCCTAGCTATGCCGTATAGCGCGTCCGCCTCGTCCACGGCCTCTATAAAGGCCTCCAGCCCTCCGCTGGCCTCGTAGACCTCGCGCCGATAGCTAATGCGCGAGCCTATGGGTCCCCCGTGGATTAGGCGGATCCCCACCTCCCTGCACCTAATCTCCTCGCACTTAAGCCCCCGCCGCTCCATCTCCTGGGAGACCGCCTCGCGCATATTCCCCCAACGCGGCCCGTCGACGACGTGGTGGAGCGGTATATCTCGGCCCAGCCTCATGACGCGGACCCAACGCGGCACGATGGAGTATATCTCGGCCAAGAGCTCGCGCCAAGTCCCCTCGTCGTAGGTCTTATATCTGCCGGCGCGCCACCACTCGTACAGCTCGGTGCCCGGCACCACGAACGTGGGGTATATCTTTACGCAGTCCGGCCTAAAGCGCGGGTCCTCAAAGGCCTCGCGGAACATTGCCAAGTCTCGGTCGGGGTCGCTGCCGGGCAGCCCGGGCATTAGGTGGTAGCACACCTTATACGCCGCGTCTTTAAGCCTCGCCGTGGCCTCGACGACCTCCCTGACGCCGTGTCCCCTCTTGACTAGGGCCAACACGTCGTCGTACAGCGACTGGACCCCCACCTCCACCCTAGTTACGCCCATGTCCAGCAACGCGTTTATGTGTCTCTCTTCGAGGTAGTCGGGCCTTGTCTCGACCGTTAAGGCCACCAGCCTGAGCTTGGCCGACTCGTTTCTCGCCTGCTCCGCCTTTAAATCCACCGAGTCGCTCCGCGCGGTCCAGAGGGGGTAGTCGTTGAGCGCCTTGTAGATATTCCCCACGAACCAGTACTGGTAATGCTCAGGCAACGCGGTGAAGGTGCCGCCCATCACTATGACCTCTATCTTAGACGGGGCGTGGCCGCCGGCGAGGTAGTTGCTCACCCTAGCGACCACTTGCTTGTAGGGGTCATAGCGGGCGCGCGAGGCCCTGAGAACGGCCGGCGAGTCGGGGAAGTAGCTCTTCGGCGCCCCTTCGGCGGAGGGGCAGAAGACGCATTGGCCGGGACAGGGTAGAGGAGCCGTCATGACGGCCACTACGTGGACTCCGCTGGCCGCCCTAATAGGCTTCTTAACCCCAAGCTCCACAAATAGAATAAAAGAGGTAATAATGTGATCTCCACCGCCTTAGATCTACGCGGCGTCGACTTCGAGAAGACCGCCGCCGTCTATAACTTCTCCTTCTACTTCGATGGGAAGAGGCTTGTCTTGGCCGAGCCGAATAGAGCGGCCGTGGTTTATAGAGATGGAGCTCTCCTCAGGGCTGTGGGATACGGCGAGTGGACGCAGTCGGAGCTCGCCAATGCTGTTGAGGAGAGGCTCGGCCTCGGCGAGGATTACTCCGAACTCTTCTCGCTCGCTGAACATGACGTCATATTGGCGAGGGTCCCCGCGGTGTTAGCCGGGTGGAGGATGAGGTCTATGCCCCTATGGCTAGCGCTCTTAGTGGCTATAAATCAACAGAACGCCAGCTTCGCACAGGGCTGGCGCAACCTCTGCCGCATAATAAAACGCCTAGGCAAGCCGGCCCGGCTAGGCGATGTATATACGTACCTCCCGCCGTCGCCTGAGGACGTCTTAAGGCGGAGGGACGAGCTGAGGGGCTGCGGCGTCGGCTATAGGGCCGGCTATATACTATCTGTGGCGGAGGCCTTGGCGGAGGGCCGCGACCCGCTGAGGGCTAAGGGCGTGGGGGGCTACACTAGGGCTTTGGCCGAGCTATTGGCCTATAGGCGATACGACGAGCCGCCGGTGGATAGATGGGTCGAGGCCCTCGTGGAGAAGGCCTATGGGGGCGGCGACGCGCGCGAGCTGCTCAAGAGGCGGTTCGGCAGATGGGCCGGCCTAGCCGTCTACCTTTACACAATTGTGCTAGATGCGGCGCCCCTACGGCGGGCCCTTCAACGCATCGAGCGGGGGTTTATAGAGCCCGTAGAGGAGATATCCCCTATGAACCTATGGAGGCTCTCCTCCTTCTGCTAATCGCAATCCTAACCCTCCTTTTCCTAGTGGCGAGGGCGGCGGCGCGGGCCGGGAGAAATATAGCGAGGGATATGAGGGCTGAGGCCGCCGTGTTGAACTATTTGGTCCTCCCATTGCGGCGGGGCCCTCGGAGAGATAGCGGAGGCGACGGGGCTGGGAGAGGAGGAGGTCGCCGGCGCGTTGTTTAGGCTTATGCTTAAGGGCGACGTCGAGTACGACGGCGTATATAGGCTTAGGGAATGCGGTGGGCGGTAGAGTCGAGGGACGCCTACGTTAAAATAGCTAAGGCCTACGAGGAGTCCAGAGCGCGGCCTCTGCCGGTCGCCGACTTAGGCCTGGGAGGCGTGCGCGCCCTCGATATAGGGTCGGGGAGGGGGGCGCAACCGAGGTATATAAATTCCGAGCACCCATACGTGGTACACTGCGACTTAGACCCCGCTCTTTTGCCCGAGGGCGGCGACGCGGCGCTCTGCGAAGCCACCGCTTTGCCGTTTAGGCCAGACGCCTTCGATGTGGCCTACGCGGTGGCGGTTTACCACCACCTCCCTAAAGATGCCGCCGCGGCGGCCGTAGCTGAGGCCCTTAGGGTCGCCCGCGCCCTAGTAGCCACAGTCTGGGTTCCTCCTAGGTGGCGGGGCAGGGCCAAGGCGCCTGGGGTTTACGAGGTCCCGTGGCGGTGGCGGGGCGAGGCGGTTCGCACATATTACGCATATGATATGCCCGACCTATTGGAGCTGGCGAGGGGGGCCGAGGTGTTGGCGGCCGGCTATATGAAGAGGGGTAGACACCACAACGCGTTCATAGCCGCCAGGCGCCGGGGATCAGCGCCGGTATAGCCGTTCAACTATCACCACATCCCGCACTCATCACCGATTAAATTTTTCCACAGACTTAAAGATGTGATGAATCAAGGGCGCTTCCGATTGTGAGGATACGGCAGAGTGCTGACTATAGCTCTTTTAAACGCCGTGCCCCTATTGTCATGCGCCGCGAGCTGACGTTCGGCGAGAAGACGGCCGTACTTATTAGGGCTAGGGGCCTCCGCCTAGTTAAGAAATATGTCGTGGCCGGCGGGCGCGTCTTGGGCGAATACATATACATAAGAGTCAGAGGGATGGAGATAGAGGCCGAGTACGACGTGGAGGACCGCGCCCTCTACTATTTATCGATCTGCGGCCGATCATGCGTCGTGTGGACGGACGGGGAGCCCGACAAAGCGCCGGGCCGCAACGCCGTGAGGCGCGCCTACGTTATACTGCGCGAGGCGGCTAAGTTCAGCTCTGCGGCGAGGGCCGCGCTGAGGATAATAAGGCGTTATCGGCATAGCCGCTCCACTCACCGCTCGTGATCTCTGACCCTCGTCACCGATCCCTCCACGCTACGCGTATTTAGGCCTTACGCCGATAGCCACTACCA
>JZWT01000094.1 GCA_000960885.1 Thermoproteus sp. AZ2
ATGAGCCCCACGGGCTATAACGCCGACGCGATACTCCTGCTCCGCCCGCAACTAGTGCTGGCGGACGCGGGCTTCGACGCCATGTGGGCCTCTAGCCTGCCCTCGTTACAGAAATACGGCATAAAGGTCTTCTTCTTGAAAGGCACCTCCGCCCACACGATTAAGCAGATAGAGGAAGACGTCGTGGTCTTGGGCGAGGTGTTCGGAGTGCCCGAGGAGGCGCAGGCGGTGGTTGGGTGGATGAACAAGACCCTCGCCTCGTTGCCCCCGGTGAAGCCCTCCTCGGTGGCCTTCGTGGTGTGGGTAAACCCAGACGGCAGCTTCTACGCCGCTGGGGGCGGCACATTTATAGACGACGAGATAAAGGCCGCCGGAGGCGTCAACGCGCTCGGCAACTACTCAGGCTGGGGCCCCTTCGAGCCCTCCGTCCTGCTCGCGGCTAATCCGCAGATAATAGTTCTGACCTCTATGGGGCTCGGCGATAACTGCACGGCCGTAAGGGCGGCCCTATCTCAGATACCCGGCGTCGCCGAGACCGCCGCGTATAAGTCGGGGTCGATATATGTGGTGACAGGCATGGCCGAGAACGCCATCGAGGAGCCCTCGGTCCTCTCCGTATACGGCGTAGAGATACTCCACGAGGTATTGGCCGGCGAGGCGCCGCACTGCATCACGACGCAGTGGGCCGCCAAGGCGTTGAATATGACTCTGCCGTGAGGGCGGGCCTCCTGGCGCTGATCTCCCTAGCCCTATTGCCCCCAGCCTTTTTGCTCTTCTTAGCCACAGGGGGGCTGACGCTCCCCCTCTCAGCAGTCCTCTCGCCGAGCGGCGCGTATAGGGAGATAGTCCTAGGCATTAGGCTCCCCACGGCCATTGCCTCGGCGCTGATAGGCTCTATGCTGGCGGTGTCCGGCGCCGTGATGCAACTGCTATATCCGCAACCCCCTCATGGACCCCTATATAGCCGGGACCTCCTCAGGCGCGGCCCTCGGGGCTGTGGCGGCCTATCTGGCGGCCTCGGCGCTCGGAAACGCCTATTTATTCTTCGCGTATCAAGCGGCCTTGGCCTTCGCCCTGGCCCTAGCCGCGAGCGCGCTCACCGTGACCTTCGGCAGAGGCAATATATACGCGACGGTGATAGCGGGCGTCGCCATATCCTACCTCTTCTCAGCCCTAACCATACTAGCGCTTTCGTATCTGGCGAGGGCCAACCCGCAACTCCCCCCTATCACCTTTTGGCTATTCGGCTATTTGACCTACGTGGACTACAAATACGACGCCGTATTGGCCGCGGCGGCCGCCGCCGTGGTGGGCCTAGCCTACCTGGAGGCGAGGAGGATAGACCTAGTGGCTATAAGCGATGAGATATCCAGCGTGAGGGGCATAAGGCCGTCTAGGTATAGGCTGGCGTGGCTAATCGGCATCAGCCTCGCGACGGCCCTCGTAGTCGCGAAGGTCGGCGTAATAGGCTTCGTGGGCTTTATGGTGCCCCACATAGCCCGTATCTTGCTGAAAAACGGCTCGGCGACTGCGTTGGTGCCGGCCAGCGCGGCGCTGGGGGCCTTGACGCTGACTTTGTCGGCCGCCGTATCTAGGGGGGCTCTGGGCTTCGAAGTCCCCGTGACGGCGATAACGTCCCTAATAGCAGTGCCCGTAATGGTCCTCGCGTTGAGCCATGCGCGTAGAGGGGATTAGGCTCTCCTTAGGTGGGAGGGAGGTTTTGAGGGGCGTGAGCTTTGAGGCGGCCGACGGCCTAACGCTCATACTGGGGCCGAACGGGGCCGGCAAGACGACCCTCCTCAGAGCCATGGCCGGCATCTATAGGCCGGATGCCGGAGTAGTGGAGGTGGAGGGCCCTCTGGGCTATCTCCCCGCCGAGTTCTTCAACGTAGATATGAGGGTCGCCGACGTGCTCCTAGCCGGCGGCGGGAGGCTGGAGAAATACTCGTGGTGGCTCAACGTCGTGGGGCTGGCGGGGTACGAGGAGAGGATCTTCTCGACCTTAAGCACAGGGGAGAAGAAGCTGGTGCTGCTCGCCAAGGCCTTAGCCGAGGGGAGGACCGTCCTCTTAGACGAGCCTACGGCCAATTTAGACCCGGCCCACAAGGCGTTGGTGATGGGCCTTCTATCTAGGCTTAAAAAAGTCAAGAGGTTTATCGCGGCCTCGCACGACCTAGACCTAATCGATGTCGCCGACAGCGTGGTGTTGCTCAGGGGCGGGACCGCCGTGCAGTTGAGGCCAGAGGAGGTCACCGACGAGGAGCTGAGCAAGACCTATGGGGCGAGGATTAGGTCCTTTCGCCTAGATGGGAGGCGCGTATTTGCGTTAGACTTTTAAGCCCGAGCCCCCGCGGGGGCGTGAACAAGTTGTTCTTGGCGGGGCTCGCGCTCGTCTTCATAGGCTTCGCCATAATGGCGATAGCCCCCTTCCTTTATTTGGCCTCATCGTCGAGCGCCCCCTCTAACGTCGAGGTGGCCGGGGCCGGCTGTATATTCCTATTCTTCGTGCCTATATGCTTCGGCGCAGGGGCTCCTCAGCTGTTGTCCATAGCCCTGGTTATAACCGCGGCGCTGCTGGTCGTCGCAATTGTACTATCGGCGTTGTTTATGCGTAGGCGATAAGGAAGAGGGCGAGGGCCAACGCCGTTAAGACTATAGCCAGTATTAACACTATCTTCGTAATCCTCTGGCTAGTTCCGAAGACTATGGGCACAGGGCCTATTAAGACGACGCCGCCCGCCTCAGCCTTTTCCTCTCCCCCCTGGCCGCTCTCCCTCGCCTTAGAGGCCTCCCTCAAGGCCCCCAACATCATCAAGAACATGCCCACTATGAACAACAAGAGGCCGAGCCCTATTAAGGCTAGGAGGCCCATGTATTTGATTTATCTTAAAATTTTATAGGCCTATTCCGTTGAACGGCTTATGGCGGTCTCCCTAGAGGAGATAAATAGGAGGATAGGCGAAGTCCCCATATTGGCGTTCATAGGCTTCAAGCTCGTGGAGCTGGGGGATGGGGTCGCCAAGGCGGTCTTCGCCCACGATAGGCGGCTGGAGAGAAGGGGAGGGATAATACACGGCGGCGTCATAATGACGGCCTTAGACACGGCCATGGGCTTCGCCGCGACGGCCGCGACGGGCAAAAACAACGTCACCCTAGAGCTCAAGGTAAATTTCCTAGAGCCCCTAGATGGGGGCGTCTACGAGATATACGCGAGGGTCCTACGGCGCGGGAGGCACACCGTGGTCGTCGACGGGGAGCTGTATAAGGAGGGCGCGCTGGCGGCGAAGGCTCTGGGGACCTACTTCATACTCGACCGGCCCATTGAAGAATAGCGCGGACCCTCTTAGCGGGGTGGGGGTGCGTGCTGAGGACGTCTGCAAGGGGCGAGACGCGGCGGCTCAGCCACTCGGACAAGAGCTTGTCGGGGTCGGTCTCCCTTATCTTCATGGGAGGCACCGTGAGGACGGGGCCTCTGAAGGGGTCGATCCTGACGTTCGACATATAAATCTGGATCTTCGCCAAGGCCTTGGCCAAATTAACAGCCGCCGGACCTAAGAGGCGCGCCGCGTGTAAATCGGCGTAGGTCTCCCTCAGCCTATTGAACCACAGCAGAAATATCTGGATGAAGAGCGTGGCGGCGAATAGGGCGAAGCCTATGGCCAATATAATTATGCCCAGGAACAACGCCGCCTCGTCTAAGGCGGCCAAGAGCAAGGCCTGCCCCGCGTATAGCAGGAAGTTGCCCACGAGGCCTAACGCGGTGGGGATTAGGCCCAGGGCCGTCATGAGCTCCACGTCGAAGTGCCGCGCGTGGCCCACCTCGTGCGCCAAGACCGCGTACAGCTCGTCCTTAGTCAAGATCTCTAGGAGGGGCCTAGTCACGGCTACGCGGCGCCCCGAGACCAAGTTGCCGAAGGCGAAGGCGTTTGGGAAGGGGTCGTCGGTAACGTAGAGCCGGGGCTCCTTCACCCCCGAGCGGGCCGCTATATCGCGCACAACCTCCCTAAGCCACGAGAAGGAGGGGTCGTCGGTAACCTCGCGGGCCCCTCTGCCGATTAAATAGGGCGCGGCGAGCCACTGGATAAGCCAAAACACGGGGAGCGCCGCCGCCAAGGCCCACAACGGGATGCCCAATATATACAATATCACATACGTCACAAGGGCCTCGGCCGCTATGGTCAACGCCGCCGCCACGGCCATCTCGGCCCACAACCTCTTCACACAAGCCCATTGGCCTATCTTTAAATATTATATCTTCATACACAATGGGCTCGCATCTAGCAACAAATACAATCGAGCAAACAAATATTTGTCCCGCCCAAAGCTCTAAAAAGACATAATCTGTAGCAAAGCGATATAGAGCTCCCAGGAGGCTTTAGGGGCGCGGGATTGACGGTATCCTTAGTTAAGCGGTGGAGGGGATACGCCGTATCTAGATGATATCGATGCGGCCATAGCCGTGGATGAGATCGTTAGAGGTGGAGGCCGAGATAGTTAATAGTGCGACGGAGATTCCGGAGCGCAGCGGCTTTCCGGCCTGGCCGCCGCTAGAGGCCACGGCTTAGAGCTGAGCGCGTGAGGGGCTAGTTTCGTGGAGCCTAGATCACCCTCTTGACCGCCGGGCTTAATGGGCCGACCCAGAGGGATAGAGAGCGTCTTGGCTCTCCCCTAGGCCTATCCTTAAATATCCGCCGCCACGCGCAAAAGTGTCTGTCGTCTTATTCGGCTTCGGCGGTGTGGGCAGAACATTCGCCGAGGTGTTATACTCGCGCACCGACGTGAGGATAGCGGGTGTATTCGATAGCGGGGGCGGAGTAGTCAAGTGCGCCGGGCTTGAGAGGGCCGAGCTGAGGGCCTTATTGGCCGCGCCTAGGGGCGGCGTTGCCTCAAGCGGCGTCGGCTCGCGGGGAGGGCTCGAGGAGGCTCTCGAATGCGCCGATGTCCTTGTAGACGTCTCTCCCCCCAATTACTCCACCGGCGAGCCGGCGCTTTCGGCCTATAGGCTAGCGCTCTCTAAGGGGCGCGCCGTCGTGACGGCCAATAAGGCGCCTCTGGCGTTGCGGTTCGGCGAATTCCTCGGAAGGCCCGTCTACTACAAGGCGACGGTCATGGCGGGGACCCCGGTCATAGATCTGGCCAGGGGCCTTGTGGGGCAGAAGGTGCTTAGGATAAGGGGCATCTTAAACGGCACAACCAACTACATCTTGACCCGAGTCGATAGGGATGGGCTGAGCTTCGGCGAAGCCCTAGAGGAGGCCAAGGCCAAGGGCTACGTAGAGCCGGATCCCTCGATAGATCTTGAGGGGCTAGATGCCGCCGCCAAGCTGGTGATATTGGCCAACACCCTAGGCGCCTCTTTATCTCTGCAGGACGTGGCTAGGGAGCCCGTGAGGTATCTGGGCCGCGTGACTAAGTACATCGCAGAGGCCGACCTAGAGCGCGGGGCCGCCCGCGTGGCCCCCGCCAAGTTGCAGGAGTCCGACCTCTTGGCCTCAGTGGGCTATACCCTAAACGCCGTAGAGATAGTCACCGAGACAAACGACATCGTCGTCATCGGCAAGGGCGCGGGGCGCCTAGAGACCAGCCTAGCCCTCCTAAACGACGCCCTAAAGGCCTTGGGGCGGATAGGGCGATGGTAGAGGTCGGCGCGGCCTACCTCACGCTGTTGGGGATCTCCGTAATGCTCTTCGTCGCAGCCCTATTGCGCTCGGCGCTCCATAAGCTCAAGGTGCCGGGAATAGTCGCAGATATATTGGCCGGCATGGCGTTGAGCCCCTACGCCGCCGGCGGCCTCCTCAACGGCATATTGGGAGTTCAATTATTCCAGATAAACGACTACGTTAAGTTCTTGGCCGAGTTCTCGGTGATAATTATAATCTTCGCCGCCGGCCTAGAACACGGCATCTCGCCGCTTAGGTCGGCCGGCTTGCTGGGCGCCTTAGGCGCGGCGTTCGGCGCCCTTTTGCCGCTCCTGGGGAGCTACTACGCCTATGTGGAGGTATTCGGCCGGGACACGTCGTTGTTCTTCGGGCTGTCCATGGCCGCCACCTCCCTCGCGGCGGCCGCGGCTATAATA
>JZWT01000095.1 GCA_000960885.1 Thermoproteus sp. AZ2
TATTTCCCCGCCCTCCCGGGGCGGCATAGGTATACCTTGAGGCTTTCGCCGTACGCCGACTTCGGCCAAAGAGTAGGCGTAAGCCCCGGCGTGCCGATAATGGCGGTTAGGGATTGGGCCGGATATAGGCTTTGGATATACGCCAAGACAGCCCTAGAGCTTGCCGAAGTCGTAAAGGACGAGGAGCTGGCCGGGGATTTGGCCGAGGCCTTAGACGAGTCCCTCCGCGGGCTTTTCCTAGGCGTGACTAAGGACCAGATAGAGCTGGCCCTCCTAATCGACGGGAGATATAGGGACCTCCTCTCCTATATCCCCCAGGGCTTCGACGAGTTGGCGGAGGGGCTTGGGTATAGGGAGGCGAGGCCCAACTTCGAGGAGGCGTTGAAGAGGTTGAGGGGGAGGTTGGCCGAGCTGAGGGCCAAATACGGGAAGAGGGGCGCCCTAGCCGCCGTGGGGCACGCCCATATAGACGCGGCGTGGCTTTGGCCCTTCGAGGAGACGAGGCGCAAGGCCCTCAGGACCTTCGCAACAGTCCTAACCCTCATGACCAAATACGACTTTAAATTTATCCAGAGCAGTGCGCTTTATTATAAATGGGCCGAGGAGGGGGGCTTATTCGCCAGAATTAAACGCGCCGTAGATGAAGGGCGCTGGATTTTAGCCGCGGGCTACGTAGAGCCCGACACAAACTTGGTGTCGGGCGAATCCCTAGCCAGACAGATGTTGTATTCCCAACGCTATTACTTAGAGAAATTCGGCAGATACGCCGAGGTCCTCTGGCTCCCCGACTCCTTCGGCTTCTCCGGGCAGTTGCCGCAGATAGCAAGGCTCTCCGGCATAAGGCTCTTCGCCACGCATAAGGTGGCTTGGAACGACACGAATAGGTTCCCCTACAATGTCTTTACGTGGGCCGGCATAGACGGGAGCGAGGTGACCGCCGTGGCCTTCGGCTTCGGCGCAGGCGGGTATAACGCGGACTTCTCCGCTAAGTCAGTCTACGAGCAAATGAGGGGGTGGAGGGATGAGGAGCCCGCGCTCTACTCCTTCGGCTTCGGCGACGGCGGAGGGGGGCCGACGGAGGAAATGCTCCTAAGGGCCGAGGCCGTGGACGAGATGCCTCTGCTCCCCCGCGTCGTCCCCTTCACGGCCGACTATAAGCCTAGGCGCAGGTGGAGGGGGGAGATGTATGTGGAGATCCATAGAGGGGTCTACACATCCCACTCTAAGATGAAGAGGCTACACGCCGAGGCCGAGAGGTGGCTTAGGGAGGCGGAGCTCTGGAGCGCCCTAGCTGGCTTAAGGGCGGATCTCAAGCCCTTGTGGGAGGCGCTCTTGAAGTCGCAGTTCCATGACGTTTTGCCGGGTAGCGCCATACGCGATGTTTACGTCGAGGTCTACGGCGAGTTGGAGCGCGTTATAGATGAGGCCAAGAGGGCTGCAGAGGCCGCCGCATCTGCCTTAGCCGGCGCCGGCGACGCGCACCTAGCCTTTAACTCCCTCCCCTGGGGGAGGCTGGAATACGTAGAAGTCGACGGCAGGCTAATCCCGGTGAGGCTGCCCCCGCTCGGCTACGCCGTAGTTAAGGAGGCCGATGTGGGCGACGAGGCTAGGGCGTCTGAGGCCGGCGGCTCCATAGTTTTGGAGAACAAGCACCTAAGGCTCGTGATAGATAAGGCCAGCGGCGCCTTTAAGTCCCTATTCGACAAAGGGGCGGGCCGGGAGGTCTTAAGAGGGGAGTCGAACGTCTTCATAGCCCACGAGAATATACCCACTTGGGACGCTTGGGACGTGGAGCCCGGCTTTGAGAAGAGCGGGGTTAGGGCCGCTTTGATAGAGGCAGCCGTAATAGAGAGAGGGCCTTATAGGGCCTCCGCCAAACTGCGCTTTAGGCTCTTGAGCTCAGAGGTCGAGGAGGAGGTTAGGCTATACGCGGGCCTTAGGCGGATAGAGCTGGTCGTCAAGACCCAATATGCGGGATAGGCAGAGGTTGCTAAAGCTTTGGTTCAACTTCGACGTGAATACGGATAAGGCCGTGTTCGAGATACCCTTCGGCAACATAGAGAGGCCGGCCGTGGGGAACACGAGCTTCGACTTGGCCAGATTCGAGGTGCCGTTTTTGAGGTGGCTGGACGTCTCGGAGGGCGGCTACGGAGTCGCCGTGATGTCGTCGGTCAAGCACGGCGCATTCGTGAGGGAGGGGAAAATCGGGATCTCTATGGCGACGACCCCGGTCTTCCCCGACCCCTTGGCTGAGGCGGAGCCGGAGGAGGCGCTCGTAGTGCTCTACCCGCACATAGGCGATTGGAGGAGCGCGGACGTCCCCAGAGAGGCGTATTCGGCCCTTTATAGGCCCTTAGTGGTCAAGGGCAAGGCAGGCGAGGCCTCCCTCGGCTCCTTAGAGGGCAGGGGGTTGATACTAGAGGCGCTGAAGCGCGCCGAGGACGGAGATGGGCTAGTGGCCAGGATATACGAGGCCCACAACTCTAGAGGAGTCGGCGTCTTTAGGCTGAGGGGCGTCGAGGAGGCGGAGGCCGTAGATATATTGGAGAGGAGGTTGCTCAAGCCCGTCAAGGCCTCAAACGGCGCCGTGGAGTTCGAGTATAGGCCCTACGAGATAATCACGCTTAAGTTAAAGGGGAAAAGCTTTAATCCATGACCTCCACGACTACTTGCGGAGTCCTCGCCGAGGGAGCGGCCCGCAGGGCCCCAATGAACTCGGTTCCCCGGCCTTCGCATATAATATGGAGCTCCGCATAAGGGCCGACGCGGTCTATACCCCCTACACAGTCCTACACGACGCAGTCCTCACCATAAGGAATGGGGTAGTGGCCTCGTTGCGGGGGTCCGGCCCCTACGACGTCGATAGGCGCGGCTACTCAATAGCGCCGGGCTATATCGATACCCACACCCACGGCTGTTGCGGCATAGACTTCACCAACGCCGCCTCCCTTAAGGACTTGGCGGAGCTGGCCAGGGGCTATTTAAAGTTCGGCGTAACCTCCCTCTTGCCCACGACGGTCTCAGCGAAGCACGAGAGAATACTCGGCCTATTAGGGCTTGTGAAGAGCGCGGGCGATCTAGGCGGCGCCAGGATCCTCGGCGTAAATTTAGAGGGGCCTTACATAAATAGGGCGCGGAGGGGGGCGCAAGACCCCGAGGCTATTAGGGACCCCAACCCCGCAGAGGTGAGGCAATACCTCTCGTACGGCGTAGTGAGGGTGATGACCCTAGCGCCTGAGCTCCCAGGGGCCCTTGAAGTAGTCGAGGAGCTCGCCAGCGCCGGCGTAATAGCCAGCGTGGGCCACACAGACGCCGATTACGCCACTACTAAGAGCGCCGTAGCGGCGGGGGCTTCGAGGGCCACCCATCTATTCAACGCCATGCGCGAGTTCCACCACCGCGAGCCCGGCCCCGTGGGCGCCCTGCTCGAGGCCGAGGACGTATACCTAGAGCTCATAGTAGACTTAATCCACTTAAGGCCGGAGGCGGTGCGCCTAGTGTTGGGCTCTGCCGGGCACCGCAGAGTGGTCCTAATAACGGACTCCATGGCGGCGGCTGGGCTGGGCGAGGGCGAATTCAAGCTAGGCGGCGTGAGGGTGATAGTGAAGGGGAATAAGGCGACGCTGGAGGACGGGACCCTCGCCGGTAGCGTGCTCACGCTAGATAAAGCCGTTAAAAACGTCGCGTCTCTCGGCGTCGAGCCCAAGATCGCGATAGCCATGGCCAGCAGAGTCCCCGCTCTCTCAATAGGGAGGCCGGACTTAGGCTGCCTTAAGCCTGGATGCATAGCCGACTTCGTGGTGTTGGAGGGGCTAGATGTTGTGGAGACCTATGTAGGAGGCGAGAATAAGATGAGTATACTCAAATAATACTTGAAGCTCATAGAGTATATAATGAATATTATCAACATACCTAAAAGAAATCCCTATAATTTATCCCAGCTAATTTTTTAAAATTCTAGAGATATTTTGGTTTAAATATAAATATGTTTCTGTTTAAGCAAAAAATTTTTATAGGAATAGGATAATGGCACACATGATGAGCGTGGATATATGCGACAGCATTGTGGATGAGAGGGAGAGGAGGAGGTGTAGGGAGAAGGCCGTCAGGACGCTTTGGAACCTGTTAATAGCCTTCGGCAGAGCTTAGCCGCCTTTTCTCTAAGGCCAAATAGACCAGCCAAGCGTTGGCGCTGCCGATATAATATTGAAGCCCGACGTTTTTGCCCTCAACCGCGTCTATCCTAGACGATATATTCCAGGGGTCTAGGCCTTTTATGGTGGCCCACTCCCTCTCGGCTATCTCCAGCCCTTCGCGGACCAACCCCCGCAATATCATGTGGGCCGCCACCGCGAAGTTTACGCGGGGCCAGCAAGACCTCAACTGCGGCGTCTCCTCGTCTACTCTCCCGTCGGGCGTCACGGAGTTGGGTACACAGAACTTAGAGGCCTTCATGCCCAGCTCGTATATCGATTTTAGGGCCCTCCTGATCTTCTCCTCGTCCGCTACGGGCGGGAGGTTTAGGAAATCGCACCAAAACTGGCCGAGCAGTTGAGAGCTTAAGCAATTCTCGTTCCCCCTCCCGCCCTGGGCCCACATTATGAAGTAGCGGCCGTTCCACAGCTCGTCGAAGGCCCGCCTCCCCCTCTCTAAACACTCCCTATATTTACCCTCTGCGGGCCTCTTGAGGATCTCTGAGGCCTTTATATATGCGGTTAAGGCGCAGAGGAATAACGAAGCTATATAGGAGGAGCGCCCGTACATATGCGTGCCGTCGTAGCTGTTGTCGTAGCCCCCCTTTGAGTCGGGGATACAATCGCCGTCTTCATCTAAGGAGATGAGCCAATCTATAGCCCGCTTTATATTCTCTATATTTCTAGCCAAGATGGAGGTGTCGCCGGTGAAGTAGTAGTCTCTATATATCATGAGAACCCACGTGGACGCCAAATCCTTCCACGGCTGTACGTAGGAGGCGCCGTATATGGGGCTGTCTAACGTCTCCTCGCCTAAGTCGTGGGGGACCTCGCCGCCTCTGAGGAATACGCCGAATAGCTCGTCCATCTTAACCACGGCGTCTGGGAATAGCCTTAGTAGGGCGAAGCTTAGGCCATCCCACGTGAGGGAGCCTATGGTGTTCATCAAGGGCGCTATAAACGGGCTCTCGTAAAACGCCAATCTCCCATCCTTGGTGAGCCAGGAGGTGGCCGAGAGGACGTATAGCCCGTTTAGGGCCGCCTCCCTCAACCAGCCGCCCGCCTCTATGGGTATCCGCGGCTCTAGCCTCGCCTCCAGCGCGTACTCGGCGACGTCGATAGCCGATTGGAACCAATTCTCGTAGTAGTGGCCGTAGGGGTAATTATAGGGCTTGCCCCTAGCGTACCAGGTCAGCGCGACGAGGGCCTCGCCCTCTACATCCAACCAAACTATCCCGCTGATCTCCTCCCGCGCATAGGGCTCAATATAATAGCGGCCTGGGTCCTCGATCTCGCCGAGCCGCCGAAATATGGAGAGTCCTCGGTCATACCCCTCTCCGAGGGGACCCAATACGGATGTCCCGCGTACGTCCTACAGCCTAGGCACCCTAGGAATATCTCGCCGCGCGCAGGGTCGTCTTGATGGGCCTTTAAATTCGTCATGAGGACTCCGCTCAGGCGGCCCAAGCGCACGGAGAAATTAGCCCTCCCCCACCGCCTCCCCACCATGTTGGGGAAAGATATGGCGACGGGGCCGCGGCCCTTAAGCTTGAAATATATTAGAGGCAGAGAGGAGTTCTTCAAATCGCCAGCTATTATAGGCGAGTAGACCTCGACCTCTTTAATAGGCGCGTCGAAGATATACCTCGTCCTCGGCCACTCGACATCTACGTCGACGGGCGCCGCGCGCTTATAGTTAGGCGGCGACTCAACCCATCTGCCCGGCTCCCCCTGTAGAAATACGGGCTCTTCGCTCAGCAGAACTATGTGGAATCCCCGGATA
>JZWT01000096.1 GCA_000960885.1 Thermoproteus sp. AZ2
TTTCACGCCGGCCTCGTGGGCAATCGCCAAGGAGGTGCAGAATGCCGTTAGTGGAGCCGGCCATGGCGAAGAGGAGCACGGCCGCGTTGTGCAACGCGTCGTACGTGACTATATGCCTAGGCCTAATGCCCAGCTCCGCCGCGCGCATAAGCGCCTTGCCGCTCTCAACCGCGTACATCCTACGCCTGCCCGAGGCCGCGGGGGCGAGGCCGAGCCCAGCAGAGAGAGGCCTAAGGCCTCCGAGATGGAGGCCATGGTATTCGCCGTAAAGAGGCCCTGGCATGTGCCGTAGGTGGCGAATGAGAGCCTCTCGTATTGTTTCAACTCCTCGAGGGTTATCTTGCCCGCGTGATAGGCGCCGACGGCCTCGTGGACGTCCTCTATCGTGACCACCGTGTCGCCGTATTTCCCGGCCTCGGCCGTGCCTCCGTAGAGGTATACGGCGGGTATGTTCAGCCTAACCATTGCCATCATTATGCCGGGCTCGGTCTTGTCGCACCCGCCTATGCCCACCCAGCCGTCTACGCCGTGGGAGTTGACCTGGGCCTCGATGGAGTCCGCTATTACCTCGCGGCTTATCAACGAGTACCGCATGCCTAACGTTCCGTTGTTTATCCCGTCGTTCACCACGATTGTGGGCGCCGCGAGCGCCACGCCGCCAGCCTCCTTAACCCCCTCCTTGACGTATTTCGCAAGCTCTAGTGTGTGGTAGTTGCAGGTGCCTATCTCGGACCACGCGGCGATTACTGCCATTAAGGGCTTGCCGAAGTCCTCCTCGGTGAAGCCTACGCCCCACAGGAAGGGCCTCCTCGGCGCCGAGTCTACTCCCTCAAACCACTTAGAGGACCTTATCTTGACTTGGACCTTCATATCACTGCCAAGATATCTTTATTTTAATCTCGCCAGGGCTTCTGTGCTTTAAGACGTCGAGGACGGCATCTCTATCGTCTATTTTTACGACCTTGGTTATTAGCTTAGAGGCTACGTCCGGCCACATGGCTTTCCAAGCCGCTAAGTGCACGAGGGCTTGTTGGAAGTGCGGCTTCTGGCCGTTAATCAAGCCCACCACGGCGGCATTTTTATAGATGAGCTGCTTTAGATCGGCGCTTGTAAACTCGGCCCGTTCGGCCTCGGAGAATCCGAAGAGGCCTAAAACGCCGTTTGTGCGAAGCGCCGGGAAGACGCTCTTCACGACGTCTACTCTCCCAGTCGTATCGAAGATTAAGTCGACGCCCCCCGTCTCCTTCGCCAGCTCCTCGTAGCCGTTGGCAGAGTTGTACCACTTGGCGCCTACCCCGAAGAATATCTCCTTCTCCCTCGGGGTCGGGTCGCGCCTATTAGCCACTATTACCCTGAAGCCATATGTCTTGAGCAGTAAGGTGATCAGCGTGCCTATGGCCCCGGAGCCTATAACTACGGCGGTTCTGCAGTTATACGTCCCGTCGTCGCAAGTCCAGACAGGGACGCGCCTCTGCACCGCCAGAATCTCTTCGACGGACTTCTCTAGGTCTGACAACGGCTGCGCGAGTATGGCTATGTCGGCTATGGCCTTGGGCACCTTAACTAAATACTTAGGGTCGTCGTAGAAGTGCTCTACCATAAAGCCGTGCATGCCTATCATGCCCGCCTCGACGAAGTTCCCCGTCTCGCAGAAGTCTGGGCGGCCCACTAAGCAGTTGAGGCAGTGGCCGCAACCGCGCCTATTAACCGGCATGACCAAGTCGCCTACCTCTAAGTCCTCCACCTTCCCCTCTATTTTCTCCACCACTCCTATCGCCTCGTGTCCCAGTATTAGGTAGTCCTCGCCGGGCGGCGCCCGGGCCCCCGAGAATGTGCCGTTTACAATCTCGCGGTCTGTGCCGCAAATGCCGTTTTCAACTATCCTCACCAAGACCGGGCCCTTGCCCGGCGTCCTCTGAACCTCTGTTATCTCGGCGCCTGGCCTAGGCGGCTTAACCACTATGGCCTTCATAGCTTCACCACCGGCGTTACTAACGTCCCGATTCTGTCGATGGTTATCTCTATCACGTCGCCGTGTAGCATCGGGTACTCCTTGCCGGGCACTACGGCGGCGCCCGTCATGTAGACCGTCCCGTCTGGTATAGGGTTATACCTAAGCAAATACTCTATCATCTCCTCGAACTTCCTCTTGAGGTTCTTAGTGCTGTTGGAGCCCTCGAACAAGACCTTGCCCTGCCTCAACATCCTCAGCGTTATAGTGAGATTGTATGGATCCGGCACCTCGTCGGGGGTAACTATGACCGGCCCAATGGCGCAGGAGCCCCGATATATCTTCGCTTGAGGCAAATAAAGCGGGTTCTCCGACTCTATATCACCGGCCGTGACGTCGTCGGCTATCGTGAAGCCCAAGATCTCGCCGCTAGAGCTTAGGACTAAGGCCAGCTCCGGCTCTGGATGAGTCCACTCAGAGTCACCCCTCACGGCGACAGGCTCGTTGGGGCCGACACATCTATTGCCCGTCCCCTTGAAGAATACCTCAGGCCTCTTGGCGTCGTAGACGGCGTCATAAATAGTCAGTTCGCCTATGCGGGCCACACTAGCCTCGTCTGAGTACCTCCTCCTCGCTATGTAGTAAGTTATGCCGGTGCCCCAGACCTCGGGAGGATCTATGGGCTTAGCCAGAACACATCCGAACTTCTCAGGGGAGCGGAGGAATGCGTCGGGGTCCGCCTTTACGGGATCCCCCGAGATTCTGCGGAGGCGTTTATAATCTAGAAGCGCGTCTAAGGCGTCGTAGTCAAGCTTATAAAGCTCGCCGTTTAGTATAGCATAAGAGAGCGTTTTCTCACTTCGCCTACATCTAAATACCTTCATGAAGTATCAAAAATTTCTTTATTTAAATATTGCCTCTCTAATATGTTTATAAAATACTATAAAAATAATTATTTGATTAAAAATAATTAATCTATAGCTTTTCTCTATATCTATATAGAGGGACACCTTTATATGGTAATTCAACCGCAAATAGGCGGCCCGCCTCCTCTTTCTCCTCGCGCCCAGCAGTAGTTATATAGAGCGTCTTCATATCCGCTCCTCCAAAAACCACCGAAGTAGTGTAGGAGACGGGAAGCTTGATCTCCTCGAGCTTCTCCCCCGAGCTTGGGTCATATCTAACTACTTTCCCGCCGCCGTATACGGCTACCCACAACATGCCCTCTGAATCTATCGTCATGCCGTCCGGTATCCCCTCCTCATGCCTCATATCAACCGCTATCCAAGAGCCGCCCAACTGCCCCTTCTCTAAGTCGAAGCGAAACGCCTTCACCATCTTGGTCGGGCTATCTATATAGTACATGGTCTTGTTATCTAGGCTCCACGCTATGCCGTTGGATATCGTGACGTTATGGAGCACGGGGCGGAGGGCGGAGCCCTCGAGCACATAAAGCGCCCCTATGGCCCGCGTCTCGTTTAAGTCCATGGTGCCCGCCCAGTAGCGGCCCCTCGCATCGCATTTCCCGTCGTTAAACCTTATGTCTTGTCGCCTCTCTAGTATCTCGGCTATTGGTGTAGCGGAGCCGTCGGCCTCAACCCAATAGAAGCCGTATCTCAGCGTCGCGACCAGCCGCCCCGTCTCAGAAAGACACATAGAAGATATATAGTCCCTCCGCTTGAGATCTATATATTCCTCCTTGCCGTTATTCTCATTATATACGATTATACGCCCCATCTCTATATCCAGCCAATATAGCAAGCCGTTGCGCTCGTCGTAGACAGGGCCCTCGCCAAGTCGAGCCCTATACAGGCTTATGGGCTTCGGCTGATTCACATAGCGCCTCCTCTACATCTTTATAAAGATTTATTATATCCATAATTTTAAATACTATATTTAGTATATAAGATTTTATTTCTATATTATTTAAATAAATTTTTAATTTTATTTATTTTTAATATTTTTTTAAACATATAAAATTAAAAATTTAAAAATGTATACACGATGGGGCGTCATGGATTACTCCTTTAGGGCGATCTACGTCGATCTCTCAAAGAAGACGTACAGCAAGAGGGCCATAGAGGGCTCTCTAATCAAGGCGTTCGTCGGAGGCCGCGGACTCGCCTCTTGGCTGTTCTACGAGCTACGGGGCTACGCCGTCGACCCCCTCTCGCCCGACAACCCGCTAATAATTGCGTCTGGCCCTCTAGGCGGCACGAGGGTCCCCATGGCGACCCGCGCCTACGCGGTCTTCAGATCTCCACAGACGGGCATATTCGGCGGCTCTAACGTCGGCGGGACTCTAGGCGCCAGGATGAGATACGCCGGGGTGGACGTGCTGGTGGTGGTCGGCAAGGCGGAGAGGCCCACCACGCTGGTGGTTAGAGGAGACGAAGTTAGATTCGAGGACGCCTCCCCGCTCTGGGGGAGAGACGCCATAGAGACCGAGATGGAGCTGAAGAAAGACTACGGGAGAGATGCGGCGGTCTTAGCCATAGGCCCGGCCGGCGAAAACCTCGTGAAGTTCGCCGCGATAAACCACGAATATTGGCGCCAGTTGGGCAGAACCGGCGGTGGCGCCGTGATGGGCTCTAAAAAGCTCAAGGCGATTGTGTTCCAGCCGATAAAGAACGAGGCCCCCCTGGCCCACCCAGACAAGCTGGATAAGTGGATTAGGGAGTTCATGCCTAAATTCCTGAAGGACCCCACAGTTAGAGCTGTGAACGAGAACGGCACGTTGAGGATAATAGACGTGGGCAACCAAATGGGCTTCTTCCCGGCGTATAACTGGACGCGCCTATCGCTCGACGGGTGGGAGGCCATATCGTGGTCTAAGAAGATAAAGCCAGAGTACTTCCTAAGGCCTGAGGCTTGCCTGTACTGCCCGGCCGCGTGCCACCGCCCCGTCAAGAGCAAGAGGTTCAACATAACGGTGGACTTAGAGTACGAGACCACGGCGCTTATGGCCGGCGCCACGGGCCTTAAAGACGTCGACTGGCTCATTAAGCTAAACGATTTAGCCGACCGCCTAGGCATGGACAGCATATCGCTGGGCGGCACCCTGGCCTTCGCCATAGAGGCGTCTAAGAGGGGCAAGCTTCCGATAAGGCTGGATTGGGGCGACGGAGGAGGCCTTGGCGAAGCTGGTGGAGGATATAGCCTACAGGAGGGGCGTAGGCGATTTATTGGCTGAGGGCTCGGCGAGGGCGGCGAAGGCGCTCGGCCTGGAGGACGCGGCGGTCCACGTAAAGGGCCTAGAGCCGGCCGGCTATGACCCGAGGATTTTAAGAGGCATGGCGCTTAACTACGCTATAGCCTACCGCGGCGCAGACCACTTAGCCACGTCAATATATGCGTTAGACATAGCCGGCCTCGCAGGCGGCACGTATTCCTTGGGGAGGGAGAAGGTCGAGGCCGTGGTCCACATGGAGAACATGATGGCGCTTATGGACTCGCTGGTGTTGTGCAAATTCGGCAGAACAGCCTACGATACTTACCCGGGCGGAAGAGCCGCCGAGATATTCGCAGAGGTTCTAGAGTACGCCACAGGCTTAGGCTGGACTCCGCAAGACGTGAGAGATGCCGGGGAGAGGATAGTGCAATTGAATAGGTGGCTGAACGTGAAGATGGGGGTAACGCGCAGGGACGACTATCTGCCCAAGCGTTGGATGGAGCCGGCCCAGTTCGAGGGCGTGGAGAGGAGGATAACGGCCGAGGAGCTCGACTCGGCCCTAGACTATTATTACGATCTTAGGGGCTGGGACAAAAACGGAATACCTAAGAGCGAGAGCTTGATAAGGTACGGGCTAAACCTAGGGTAATTACTCCACGGCCTTCTCGGCTTTTTCAGACATCTCGACGATGAACCTCTCTATATCCTCAGGCGT
>JZWT01000097.1 GCA_000960885.1 Thermoproteus sp. AZ2
GCCAGCGGCCGCAAAACAATTTATAGCCGACGTGAGGCGCATCGCAGGCCTTTACGGGTATAGGGCCTATGCCCCGCGGATTAACGCCAAGTCCCCCTGACGACCCACACCGGCTCCTCGGTCGGCTGTATAGGGGCCGGCTCAGCCCTATATCTCTCAATCACCTTCTCGTTCACCTCTACGCCTATCCCAGGCCTCTTGGGGACCTCCACCGAGCTGTCGACTAGCTTGAAGGGATCGCCTATTAAGTCGCGCTTCCACTGAGGCCAGAAGTCGTAGAAGGACTCCAACCGGTACAACGTGGGCGTCACCGCCGATAGCTGGACCTCCACCGCGAATTGTATAGGGCCATAGGCGTTGTGGTAGGACACCTCTACGCTGAAGGCCTCGGCCAGGGCGACGACCTTTAGGGAGCCGGTCACGCCGCCTATGTTACACGCATCTGGCTGAATCACGTCGACCAGCCCCTCTTGTAGATACTCCAGGGCCTCCTTGGGGCTTATGAGCCTCTCCCCCATGGCGATCCTCAACGGTGTGGCGGCCCTATATTTGCGGTACGCCTCTAAATCCTCGTGGTGCACGGGCTCCTCCATGAAGTATGGGTTGTATGGCTCTAGCCTTTTGGCTATCGCTATTGCCGCGTTTGCGTCGAATCTGCCGTGGTGTTCTATTAGGATGTCTACGTCGTCGCCCACGGCCTCTCTGACGGCTTTTACCCTCTCCTCGGCCTCCCTAAGCCCCCTCTCGTCTATTTGGTCGAAGTATTTGCCGAAGGGGTCGAACTTAAGGGCCGTATAGCCCATGGAGGCCACCGCCTTGGCCCTCTCGGCGAAGCATTGGGCCTCGACGCATCCGCCATACCAGCCGTTCGCATAGACCCTAACCCTATCCCTAAGAGCGCCGCCGAGGAGCTCGTGGAGCGGCGCGCCCAGCTCCCTGGCCTTTAAGTCCCAGAGGGCCATGTCTATGGCGCTGAGGGCTGAGGCGGATTCGAAGGACCTAGCCAAGAAGAAGTCTTGCCTATACCACTCATAATACGCCGAGAGAATAGAGTGTGGGTCTCTCCCTATAAAGGCCTTGGCGACTTGCCTCACGGCCCCAACCACCGCGGGGATCCTTATGGTCGGGACCGCCTCTCCGTACGCCACGCGCCCGTCCGAGGTCGTGACCCTAACGAGGACGGAATAGGAGGCCCAACGGGCGTCGGCCTCCTTCTCGTATAAGACCAAGGGCTCGATTTCTCTTATCTCCATGTATGTTGTAACCCTTTTTAAAATAAAACACCTCAAGTTATATGGCTGGACAACCTTCTAGGAGCAGGATGGACATCATAGCGCCCGTCATAACGCCGTTTAGGGGCGGGAGGATAGACCTCGAGGCCTACGCCGACCATATCAAGAACATAGTTCGGAAGGGCGTGGACGTAGTCTTCGTGGCGGGGACCACCGGCCTAGGCCCCGCCCTGACGGCCGAGGAGAAGAAGGCCTTGCTAGAGGCCGCATCGTCGGCGGCTAAGAGGGTGATATTCCACGTGGCCTCGTTGAGGCTCGAGGAGGCGGTTGAGTTGGCCAAATACGCCGAAAGGTTCGGCGTAGAGGCCGTGGCGTCGGTGCCGCCTTATTATTTCCCCAGAATCTCCGAGAGGCAGATAGCTAGGTACTTCAGAGACCTCTGCGCGGCGACCTCGGCACCCCTCTACCTCTACAACTACCCGGCGGCCACTGGTAAGGACGTGGGGGCGCCCCTCGTGAAGGAGATAGGCTGTATAAGGGGCGTCAAGGACACCAACGAGGAGATAGCCCACACGCTTGCCTATAAGAGGCTCATGCCGGAGATAAGGGTCTACAACGGGGCGGACAGCCTAATATTCGCGTCAATGGCCGTGGGCCTAGACGGCGTAGTAGTATCCGCGGCCAATTATCTGCCCGAGGCGGTCTCGGCCATAAGGGAGGCCGTGGCGGCGGGCGACGTGGATAAGGCCAGGAGGCTGCAGTTTTTAATAAACGAGGTGCTGGACGCCTCTAGGCCCCTCGGCTACTTCGCGGCCGTCTACGAGCTGGTCAAGCTCTTCCAGGGCTACGACGTGGGCGAGCCGAGGCCGCCCATATATCCGCTAGAGGCCGCGGAGAGGACCAAGCTGGCCGCCGCCGTGGAGAAAATTAAGGAGAGGATATGACCGACGTCGTCGCCCTCGGGGAGCCCCTAGTGCAGCTCAACGCCGTGACTCCCGGGCCCCTTAGATACGTGGTATACTTCGAGAGGCATATCGCCGGGTCCGAGCTCAACTTCTGCGTGGCCGTGGCGCTGAACGGCCTCTCCTGCTCCCTCATAGCCAGAGTCGGCGACGACGAGTTCGGCCGAGCCGTGATAGAATACCTAAGGGCCAGGGGCGTCGACGCGTCGCACATGGTGGTGGACCGCGAGGCGCAGACGGGGATATACTTCGTCCAGCGCCACTACCCGGTGCCCAATAGGTCAGTCCTAGTATATTACAGGAGGGGCAGCGCGGGGAGCAGGCTCTCGCCCAGCGACTTAGACGAGCAGTTGATTAAATCGGCCAGGATAGTCCACAGCAGCGGCATAACGTTGGCCATAAGCGATTCGGCTAGGGAGGCGGTCTATAGAGCCTTCGAGCTAGCCCGCGCGAGGACCTTCGACACAAATATTAGGCCGAAGCTCTGGCGTAGCCCAGATGAGGCCAGGGAGGCCGTCTTAAAGGCGCTTAAGGCCGGCGTAGAGGTCCTCGTGACGGACCCGGACGACACCAAGATCTTGTTGGGGGTCTCTGAGCCCGCCGAGGCGTATAGGCGGTATAAGGAGCTTGGCGTCAACGTGCTGGTCTACAAGGAGGGGGCCCGCGGCGCCTACGTATTCTGGGAGGGCGGCTCCTATTTTAGGCCGGCCTTCAACGTGAGGGTGGAGGACCCCACAGGCGCCGGCGACGCGATGGCCGGGACCTTCGTGGCCTTATACCTAAAGGGCGTAGACCCGCGGAGGGCCCTCGACGCCGCCTCGGCGGCCTCCGCATTGGTCGTGGGGGTGAGGGGCGACAACGAGTCCATCCCGACGCCTGAGGACGCGGAGGAGTTCTTGAGGTCTATATGAGGTCCGCGATAGTCGGCAACGGCAGGCTCACCGCGCTCTTCGACGGGGATTACTACCTCAGAGACCTCTACTTCCCCTATGTGGGCCGCTACAACCACGCCTTCGGCGGCGTCTTCAAGGTCGGCGTATGGCACGACGGGCGCTTCGCCTGGCTGGAGTCCATGGAGAAGGAGGTGGCCATGGACGGGCTAGTGGCCAGAATGACGGCGCGTTGGGACGGACTCGAGATAGCCTTCGAGGACTTCGTCGAGCTGAGCCGCAACGCCCTCATTAGGAGGGTGGACATAGAGGGGCCGGGCCTAGTCCGCGTAATATTCTACCACGACTTCAGAATAATGGAGGCGCCGCAGGCCGACACGGCGGTCTACGACCCCCAAAACGACGCCGTGATACACTACAAGGGCGACTTCTGGTTCCTCGCAGGCTCGAGCCACCAGCTCTATGAGTACACCGTGGGCAGGCGGGACCAAGGGGTCTTAGAGGACTGCGAGGACGGGTCCTTGGCCAAAAACCCCGTGGCCCAAGGCTCCGTGGCGTCGGCTATCTCGATAGCGTATCCCAAGTTCTACTACTGGATAATAGCGGGGAGGAGCTATAGGGAGGTCGTCGAGGCGCACCTAGAGCTGAGGGCGAGGCCGCAGTACTACGAGGCCAGGAATAAGGGCTATTGGCGCGCCGTGGTGGAGAGGCACCCCAGAAGGCTCTTGGCCCAGTCGGTGGCCGTGTTGATGGCCCACATGGGCGACAACGGGGCCATAGCCGCGTCGCTGGACACAGACATCTTGAAGTTCAACCTAGACACATACGCCTACCTCTGGCCGCGCGACGCCTCCTTCGTCGCCGCGGCGTTGGACGAGCTGGGCTACACGGCTCTGACAAAGAAGTTCTACGAGCTCGGGCTCCAGCTACTCGCGCCGTATTTCCAACACAAGTACAACGTCGATGGGACCCTAGGCTCGTCGTGGCACCCCTGGACTGCACGCAGCAAGAAGTCGCTCAACATACAGGAGGACGAGACCGCGACGTTCCTCTGGGCCCTCTGGCGCTATTTCGAGAAGGCCTCGGACTACGACTTGCTCAAGCGCGCCTATCCCCGCGTGAGGGACGCGGCCGATTTCTTGGCCAGGTTCAGGGACGAGAGGCTGGGGCTGCCCCTAGAGAGCTACGACTTGTGGGAGGAGAGGCTGGGGGTGCACACGTATACGGCGGCCTCCGTGTACGCGGGCCTAAAGGCCGCGGCCAAGTTCGCGGGATTTCTAGGCGAGGAGGAGGACGCTGAGAGGTGGCTGAAGGCCGCCGAGGAGGTCAAGGCGGCAATGCTGAACTATATGTTCGACAAGGCCCTAGGCCACTTCGTGAGGACCGTCAGAATAGACGACGGGAAGGTCATCGACGTGGACAAGGCCTTAGACGCCAGCTTGTTGGGCATATCCATATTCGGCGTATTTGAGCCGGATGACCCCCACGTGGTCTCCACAGTCAAGGCCGTCGAGAGCGCGCTGTGGGTGAAGACGGTGGGCGGGCTCGCCCGATACGAGGGCGACCTATATCAAAGAGTCCCCGGGGACTACTCGGGGATCCCGGGGAACCCCTGGATAATCACCACCATGTGGCTCGCCCAATATTACGCCGCGCTCGGGGACCTGGCCAAGGCCGAGGACCTAATAGGGTGGGCCGAATCCGCGGCGAGCCCGGCCGGGCTATTGCCGGAGCAAGTATCGCCCTTCGACAAATCGCCCGTATCCGTACAGCCCCTGGCCTGGAGCCACGCGGAATATATACGGGCCCTCGTAGCCGCGCATCTCGTCTAATTGCTCCGCCCCTATTAGGCGAGGGCTACGCGGGCTATACGGCTGGGTGTAGGGCATTAAACGCAGCCTGTGGCCGCGGCGGGAGGGGCCGCCGCTGGCTAGCTTATATATGCACGGCCCAGACCCTACGTGAGGCGCGAGGCCGCCTATTGGCTGAGGGAGGGCTGGAGCGACCTCTGCAATTCGGCGATATTGTATAGGGCGGGTAGGTGGAACGCCGCGGCGTTTTACGCGCATCAGGCTGCTGAGAAGGCCCTTAAATCCCTCTTCATATCGCTCCTCCACAGAGAGCCTCCCCACGTCCACCACCTCATAGAGCTGTACATAGAGCTGAGGCAGGCCGGCGTAGAGCTAGATACGCGCCTCGAGGAGGGGCTGGCCGAGCTCAATAAGTATTATACGGTCTCGAGGTACCCAGACGCCGCGGCGGGCCAGCCGTATATGGCCGTGACGAGGAGGGAAGCCGAGAGGTGTATAGAGACCGCCAGGGCCGTGTTAGAGGCGGCGGAGGGGCTGAGCTTGAGGGCGGGATATGAGGGCACCCCAGAGGATATACGAAATTGTTAACCGCCTCATAGAGGCGTTGGAGGCGGCGGGATACGCCGTGGAGGAGGCCTACCTATTCGGCTCGTGGGCCAGGGGCGATTGGCTGGAGACAAGCGACGTGGACCTAGTGGTGGTGTCGAGGGGCTTCGCAGGGCTGGGCTGGGCCAAGAGGCTGGACCTAATAAACAAGCTACAGCTCAGGCTACGGCTAGACAAATACGTAGAGGTCCTCCCATACACGCCCGAGGAGTTTAGGCAAAAGCTCGAGGAGAGCATAGTGCTGAGGGACGCGAAGAGGTATTGGATAAGGGTTAGGTGAGCCCGGCGGAGCG
>JZWT01000098.1 GCA_000960885.1 Thermoproteus sp. AZ2
GACGGTGGAGGCCGGGGCGTAACTCTTTGTCTCTACGAAGTGTATTACTGTCGTGGCTTTTTCTTTAAATAAGCAGCCCCTCGTTTAACGCGGCGCGGAGGCCGCACGTGCTAAATCTAGAGCTTTCTATCTCTCCAAGCACATTGTGGGCGCATATTTTGCGCGTCCTGTTCGTCGGCTGAGCCGCCGCGATTCGCGATGGCGCTATCGGCCGTCAGCCAGCTGCCGCCCGCTCATGGTCGCCCGTGGTCAGACTCATCACATATATACTCCGGTTGGGGGCTATTTATGGAGTTAGGCGGAGCGAGGCTCCTCAAGGGGTCTCCCAACACCCTCATCGTCGGCGAATACGTCATCGATCCGGGGAATCCCTACGAGAGGGCTAGGGAGATCTTAGAGGCCTTGGGCGGACGCCCCCCGAAGGTCCTCTTGACGCATTTCCACGCCGATCACCTCACGGCTGTGCCCGAGGGCGCCGAGGTCTACGCGCCGTGGGGCGAGGAGGTCTTCGTGGCTAATACTAGGATGAGGCTCTTCTTCACGCACGGCGTATATGTGCCGAGCGCGCTGTACGTCGGGAGGGATCTGCCGGTGGCCGGCGTTGTCAAGCCCGGCGATAAGGATCGGGGATATCGAGGCCGTGGACCTCAGAGGCCATACGCCGGGCCATCTGGGCTATTTAATAGACGGCGTCCTCTACGCGGGGGACGCCATATTCGGCGAGATGGTGCTCAAGCGCTATGGGGCGCCCTACATGATGGACGTGGACTCCTTCTACGCCTCGCTCGATAGGATCGCCCAGCTAGAGCCCGAGGCCTTGGTGCCCGGCCACGGCCCTATCGTTGGTAGCAAGAAGAGGCTGAGGGAGCTCGTGGATGCCAATAAGGCGGCTGTGGAGAGGGCCGTGAAGCTCGTCGAGTCGCTCCTCCCCGGCGACGTGACGTCTATAGCGGTCCGCCTGCTGAAGGGGCTGGGCGCGGAGAGGGGCTGGGAGAACGTGCTCTTGACCTCCACCATAGTTAGGGCTATTTTGACGAAGCTCGCGGCGGAGGGCAGGGCGGCGCCCGACGAGCAGGGGGTCTGGGGCCGTCCATAATTATCGATAATTGGCGAAAGCCATCTTCTGCAAAAGCCGAAACATTTATATAGGTCCACCACCTAGCCTATATGAATCCGGACCCAAGCCTTGTGGAGGAGCTCACGGTCCTAATGAATAAGCTGTACGAGGGCGGCTATATAGAGGTGGCCAAGAGGCTGGAGGAGGCCAGGCGCATAATGCTGGAGTTGGAGAGGGAGCTACTTCTGCCCCCCGCCACAGACTAAAAGCTCTATAAGCCTTTTGAGGGCTCTATAGGGTTTTATCGGTATAAATATTAGGGCCCCTGCGTAGTGGCCGTAGGCGACTGCCGCGTCGTCGCGGCCCTCCGCTATAAAGGCCAGCGAGAGCAGGTCCTCCTCCCCCTCGACAACGATCAACGTGTCCTCCTCCTCGACCGCCTCGCTTACGGCGCTCCAGGCCTCGCCCGTTATATAGCCGGGCGGGTTCTGGACCTTCACCACTCGCCTGTACTCTAGCTGGGCCGCGGAGAGGCCGTGCCTCCGCGTCTTGTAGTCGACTACTGCGACGGCCGGGCGGACTCCATATTTTATGAAGTTCTCGGTGACGACGTCGCCGACTGTATATATGCGCTTGACCCCGAAGTCCTCGGCCGCCGCCAGGGCCGCCCTAATAGAGGCGGGGGGTTCCCGCCATATGGCGATGGGGTAGGGGAAGGCGTAGAGCTGGCGGAGCTCCTCCGGCAGCCTGCAGGTCAGAGGCTTATCTCGGCGCATGGGTATGGCAGAATCACGTCTACTCCCGCCGGCACGCGGGGCGGCTCTAAGTAGAAGTGTATGGGCAGGAGGGCGCGGGCGCCCGCCCTCCTCGCCGCCTCGACGGCGTCTGAGGTGGTGCTGTGGCCCACCGCGTGGGCCGGCTCCTCTTGGCCCGGGTTCCCCGAGACCTCGTGGGCCAACACGTCGCAGCCCTTGGCCAGCTCCACCAGCTCCTCCGTGGGCGCTGTGTCGCCGCTGTAGGCTACGCATTTGCCGTTATGCTCGACCCTCACGTGGGCTGCCTCGACCGAGTGCTTGGCCGGCGCGAGGCGTATTAGGGTCTCGCCCAGCTTGGCCTCGCCGCGGGGGCCCAGCTCCACGGGCTCCATATACTCGGCTAGGTGGGGCATGGCGACAGCCTCCAGGAGCCTCCTCGCGGCCTCCAAGGCCTTGGCGAGGCCGACGACGGCCACCCTCTTGCCGGCCCTCCTAGCGAAGAGCAGTATTGTGGGGAGGCCCAATACGTGGTCGCCGTGGTGGTGCGAGAGCACTACGGCGTCTGGGAGGGGCAGGCCGCACTGGGCCATGCGCGCGTAGGCCCCCTCGCCCGCGTCGAGCAGAATCGCCTTGTCCGTGACCACGTATAGAGAGGTGTGGCCCAGCCAAGGGCTTGAGATCCAGCCGCCGTATCCCAAGACGACGATCTTCACGGCCCGTCACAATCCCATTATTTAATCCATCCCTCCACTTTGCCGAACAACGCGGCCGGCCAGACCTCGAGGCCTGGGGGCTTGAAGAGGTGGCGCCATTCGCCGGGCCTGGGCGCGTACTCCCCCCTCTCGAGCGTTGAGAGGGCCCACCGGACCTCGACCGCCCTGAAGACGGTGCCGCATCTGCGGCACCTCCTCCCCTTGCCTCTCCCCAAGCTCTCCAAGGCCCCGCCGCAGTAGGGGCACCTAGGGGGGATCCTCTCCAGCCTATACAACACCCTGAGCCTTTCAGGGTATAGGTAGAGGCCGCCCGCCCTGGGCTTCACGCCGCCCTCCACCTCCACGTAGCAGCCCACGCACCTCTCAAGCGCCGTCGCCAGCTCGCCTAGGTGCCTATAGGCCACGACCACTAGGCCGTTGGAGAGCCCGGCCACAACGTGCCTCCCCTTGATCCTCTTGGCCCACTCAACGACGCCCCTGGCCCTATACACCGAGTAGGGGAGGGGCCTCTCGGGCAGTGCGCCGGCTAGGTGGGCCCCCGTCGCTTGGTTGGTCCGCCACACGGCCCAGCCCTTGGCCTTCACCCCGTTCTCCTCCAGCAGCCTCGCGGCGTAGATTAAATGCGGCGGCGACGTGCCCCTTACGCCGTACAAAACGGGGTCCGGCCCCCGCGGCTCGATTAAGACCCTCCGCCCGTCTAGGTTGTGGAAGGTGAAGGGGTACGTCAAGGCCTCCATGGCGGCGACTAGCTCGGGCGATATCCTCGGCCTCTCCCCCTCCCTATAGGCCAAGAGCTCGAAGGTGGACTCCGCCAAGTCGGCGCCTATGGCGGCTATAGCCCCGATGACCCCTCTGCCTCCCCAAGCCCTCACGCCGCCAACCCTCTCCACAACGCTCTTGGGCACTATTTGGGCCAGCGCCAGCTTGTAGACCCGCCTGGCCCTCTCCGGCACGGCCCCGACGGCCATGGCGACGCCGGGGCTCGTCTTGCCCACGACGTCCGCCTCCTCGCCCACGACCTTTAGGGCCAGCTCCCATATGTCCTCCTCGGCGCCCTCGGGCGCGTCTAGCAACAGGGCCACCGCCGCGTTTCCGCGCGTCTTGAAGGGGACGTAGGGGTTTAAGCGGATGAGCCTGGGGTAGTCGACGAACACGTCGCCGTATTCGGCGAGTATCTCCTTGGCCAGCCTATAGCCGACGTAGGTGGTGCAGCCGCCCCTATAGCTGTCTGTGTCGTCTATGCCCAAGGCTATAAACACGCGCGCGCCTATAAATTTCATTAAATAATTTTAGCTATGGAGGCCCCCAAATATGACGGGCTCAGCATAGCCAATATCCCCAACTCCATACTGGAGGGCTTCGGCCTAAGGCCGCGCGGCGAGGCCCTCTCCGTGGACCTCAAGCTTAAGGACAGGGTGGCGTTGGTCCTCCTCGACGGCTTGGGCTACGACGAGCTCGTGAGGGCGGCGGGGGATTTGGCGTCCCGCTACTCGCTCTCGGCCAAAATAACCAGCGTCTTCCCCACGACGACTGCGACGGCCTTGACCAGCCTCTCCACGGGCCTAACGCCGTGCGAGCACGGCGTCGTGGCCTGGAGCTTCTACTTGAAGCAAGTCGGCGCCGTGATAGACTCCCTCTTCATGAGCCCCTTCTTCTGGGAGCGCGACGGCCTCTACAACGCCGGCTACGACTTGAGGTCCCTCTTCGAGGCCCCCACGATATTCTCGGCCCTCTCGGGCGCGGGGCTTAAGGCCAGGGCCTTTCTCCCTAGGGGGCTGGGCGGCGGGATAAGCAGAGTGCTATACGACGGCGCTGAGGTCTTCGAATACGTCTCGCCCTTCGACGCCTTCGTCAACGCGGGCCGCTTCTTGAGGTCTGAGAGGGGCCTCGCCTATATCTACATAAGCACCATAGACAGCGTCCTTCACAAATACGGGCCAGGCACGGAGGAGTCCTCGGCGGCGATAGCGGGGGTGTTGGAGGAGGTGGAGAAGCTGTCCTCGGCCTATTTAGCCGGCGCATCCCTCATAATCACGGCGGACCACGGCCACGAGAGGATCGAGGAGAATATAAATCTCTCTAAAGACGGCGAGCTGCTCTCGCTCCTAGACGTGCCTCCCCACGGCGACCCGAGGGCCGTCTTCCTGAAGACTAGGAGGGGCCCGGAGGAGCTCAAGGCCGCTGTGGCTAAATACGGCTTCCAATTAATAGATAGGGGCGCCGCCGCCTCCTCAGGCCTATTGGGGAGGTGCAACGGGAGGTTCGAGGAGAGGTATGGGGACTTCATAGCCTTTCCGCCCAGCGGCAAGGCCGCCCTATACCTCTATAGGCCCAAGAACGAGGACCCCCTAAAGTTCAAGGGCCACCACGGAGGGCTCAGCAGCGGCGAGTTGTACGTGCCCCTATTAGTCCGCGAATAGCGGCGCGGGCCGCGCGGCCGGGGCCCGCCTCCGGCGGCTACGCCTCGATTTCTCTGCCCAATATTAAAAAGACCCCCAGCTCCTCGGCCCTCTTCCTCAAATAGTCGGCCACGCCTTGGTCGATGTACTCCACGGCTAAGACCTTCATATACGCCTTCTTTCCGGCGAACTTCTCGGCCGCTTGTACAGACGCCGCCAGCTTCTCCAGCTGCCCCTCGGCCTCCTCCACCGACCTGAGCCTCACCGTCGCCTCCCCCACAACTAGCGGGTTGAAGCATATGACGTCGATCTCCTTGAACCCGTCTACGGGGAGGGTCACGTTGGCCTTAACGTCGCAGTCGAATCCCCTCTCCTTAAGCAGTAATTTGACCACCCTGGCGGTGTAGTACTCGAAGCCGCCCCCTAGGGCGTCCCTTATGTCGGACAGCGCCGACATAATCCACCTATTGTAGCGGAATTGCTCCTCCCACTTCTTATCGTTCTCCCGCCAACGCCTCTCATTCTCCTCCCACCTCTTTATATTCTCCTGCCACCTCTTCTCGTTTTCCTCCCACAATTTCCTATTCTCCTCCCAACGCCTCTCCCACTCCTCAAAGAACTTCCCCCACCGCTCCTCGTTCTGCTTGACGTACTCCTCGAAGTCGCGTCTCAACTTCCTCAGCTCCTCGAGGATTTCCCTCAGCCCCAGCAACCCGGCTACGGCGAGGCGGAACTCCTCGTCTTTCTCTAAGAGCTCGAGGAGCTCCTTTTTCAGCACGAATAAGAGCCTAGGCGTATTAATATGCGTTCTAGGGCCTTCGCGCCGGCGC
>JZWT01000099.1 GCA_000960885.1 Thermoproteus sp. AZ2
GCCTTACGTTGGGCGCGACTAACATGTAATATATTAGGCGTATATAGTTCACTGAGGTCTGGATGCAGGGTGATATCGAGAAGTGACTCCTGTACTCTACCCGTGCTACAAATAAAAATACAGCTCGTAGCTCTGTCGTGTCCATACAGTGTCCGTCTTGCGGCTTGCCGGAGTGGGAGGCTATGCCTCCGCCGCATACTTATAGGCATAAGGGGCCGGAGAACACGGTCATGATAGCTAGGTGTAAGAATTGCGGCACAGTCTTCTACATATTTAGGACTAGGCTCGATACGTATACCATACACATAGAGCGCGCCGAGCGTAAACACGGCGCAATACCCCACCTCGAGTGATGCTCTGCACCTCCTGCGGCAAGAGGCCTGCCCAATACTTCAGGAGAAGCAGCGGCGAGAGGCTCTGCCTAAACTGCCTATTCGCCTCAATAGAGGAGAGGGTTTGGAGGACAATCCGCGAGGAGAAGATGATAGAGCCGGGCGATAAGGTTGCCATAGCGATTTCGGGAGGCAAGGATTCGCTGGTGCTCCTAGACGTCTTGGGGAGGCTCAAGAAGAGGCTGAGGGACGTGGAGCTGGAGGCCTTCACTATAAATGAGGGCCACCCCTACAGCTGTTTCTATAGGATGTCCAGGGCCGACTTCGTGAGGGAGCTCGCCGAGAAGTACGGCGTACCTTACTTCGTCTTCACATTTAAGGAGGTCTTCGGCTTCACGGCGCTTGAGGTGGCGGAGAGGATATGGAAGAGGGGGGAGCACGTGCATATGTGTACAATAGACGGCGTGTTGAGGCGGAGGGCGATGAACCTCATAGGGAAGAAGAGGGGCTGGACCAAAATAGCGACGGCCCACAACCTAGACGACGAGGCGCAGACCGTGATGCTCAACGTCTTGATGGGCAACATCAAGCGCTTCGCCTGGTACGCGGCCGAGGACTCAGAGGAGAAGGATTTAATCAAGCGCATAAAGCCGCTGAAGAAGGTCAGAGAGGAGGAGATCGCGATTTATGCGTATTACCGCGGCATACCCCTAATGGAGCTCGAGTGCCCCTACGTATACGACAACCCGCGCTACGGCCTTAAATTCCTCTTGGCCGAGCTGGAGGGCGATATGCCGAACGTCAAGTATAATTTAGCCAGCTTCGGCGAGAGGCTGGCGGAGCTTGTGAGGGTCGAGGAAGGCTATAGGAGGTGTAAATACTGCGGCGCCGTGACGGCTAGAGACGTCTGTAGAGTCTGCGAACTATTCGAGAAGGCGGGCCTATTAAAAGAATACTTGGAGAAGGCGAGGGAATTAGGCTATCTGCAGCCTAACGCAACTACCCTCGTCTAATAGGCGGAATTTCCTAGAGGTTATTGAGGAGATAAAGGTCTCGACGTACCGCCTAAATATTGGGTGGGCAACTCTGCAATACTTCACGTTTATCTGCTCAGCGGTGCTGTTGTCCTCTTGTACGGTCGCCACGCCGCGTAGCTGTAGCAAGTAGACGGCCTCCCTCAGCTCCTCCAAGTCGCCGTTTTGCATAGCGCTTTTGACCACCTCGGCGTCGCGCTTGGCCATCTCGGCGGCCAGTCTATCCAGGTCGGAGACCTTGTGGAGGAACTCCCTCTCGATTATTAGGGCCGGATCGTTGTTGACCACGTGGGTTAACCAACGGGGGACGAATATGCGCTTGGCCGAGACTCTGTGGAGGACTCGTTTAACGAAGGCGAACATGCCCAGCCTCTTGGGGAGCTCGGCCAAGTCGGGCTCCTCGACCCCGCTGACGTCCACTATAAAGTGCATCTTGGTCCTCGCCGAGTCTATAGCTATATTGAGTATATTGGCGTTGCTGTCGGCGAATACGTTTGAGAGAGCCGCCAAGATGCCGGGCTGGTCGAAGTTGAGCTCCACGAGGAACTCGCCGATCTTCCCCCCTATGTTATTTACGATTAAGTAAATCTCTCTATTCAGCATCGCACGGGCATACTTAAGATATAAAAATCTTTTTGAGAGAGCGCGGCCCGCGGGGAGACATTAAAAACCGATTATTTCTGGGATCCGTGGCCAAAATAAAGGAGCCGCGGTGGAGAATAGAGTGGGAGGAGGAGCTCGTAAAGGCTTGGGAGAGCGAGGGGCTCTTCGCTATTAGGTTAAGCAACGGCGACGTCTTCGTCATAGATACGCCTCCGCCTTATCCCTCAGGGCGCCCGCACATAGGAGGGACGGCCCACTACGCCCAGATAGACATGGTCGCGCGCTTCCTCCGCATGAGGGGCGTCGACGTGATATTTCCATTCTACCTGGACAGGAACGGGCTACCCGTCGAGGTCCAGGTGGAGAGGAAATACGGCATAAACGCCCACGAGGTCCCCCGCGAAAAATTCCTGGAGCTTTGTAAAAACGAGTTGGACCAGCTGGAGAGGGAGTTCGTGTCCATATTTAGGCGGTGGGGCATGTCCTTCACCTACTGGGACAAGGGGACCGACAGCGATGAGTATAGGGCTATGACCCAGAAGACCTTCATAGAGCTCTGGCACAGAGGCCTAATATATGAGGCCGAGAGGCCGACCCTCTGGTGTCCCCGGTGCCGCACGGCCTTGGCGGAGGCAGAGGTCGAGTACAAGGAGGAGGACACTGCGCTCAATTACATAAAGTTTAAGGTCAAGGAGACGGGCGAGGACATTATAATAGCCACGACGAGGCCCGAGCTCTTGCCCGCCACAGTCGCCGTCATATTCAACCCAGGCGACGAGAAATATAAGAGGCTCGAGGGCCTACACGCGCTGGTCCCGCCCCTCTGGCAAGAGGTGCCGATAGTCCCCCACCCCGCCGCCAACCCGCAGTTCGGCACAGGGCTAGTGATGATCTCCACATTCGGCGACACGAGGGACCTGGCGATAGTGAACGAGCTGAAGTTGCCCATAAAGATCGTGGTCGGCGAGGACGGGAAAATAAGGGAGGGGCCCTACGCTGGGTTGGCCATAAGGGAAGCGCGCGCCAGAATTATAGAGGATTTGAAGAGGCAGGGCCTCCTCGTCAAGCAGGAGCAGCTACACCACACCGTGCCGGTCTGTTGGCGTTGCGGCACTCCGCTGGAGATAATAACCACTAAGGAGCTCTTCGTGCACCAGCTCAAATTCAAGGAGGAGTTGCTCAAGCTGGCCGAGAGAATGGAGTTCAAGCCGCCTGAGTATAAGCAGATGCTTAAGGACTGGATAAAGTCGCTGGAGCTGGACTGGCCTGTGTCCAGGAGGCGTTACTACGCGACCGAGGTGCCCCTGTGGTACTGCAGGCGCGGCCTAATCATGACGCCCATAGCGCCCAACGGCGGGAAGTACTATAGGCCGTGGAGGGACGAGCCGCCGCCCGAGGTCAAGGCCCAGTGCCCAGACGGCGAAATAGTCGGCGATACCCGCGTGTTGGATACCTGGTGGGATTCCTCTGTGAGCTGGATGTACGCGGCGGGCGCCACTAAGGGGTTGGGCTTATTCGAGCGGGTTTACCCGGGCAAGATCTTAAGGCCGCAGGGCTATGAGATAATTAGGACTTGGCTGTACTACTCGTTGCTGAGGGCCTATTTGTTATTCGGCGACGTGCCGTTCCGCTACGTGCGCATAAGCGGGATGGGACTCGACGAGAAGGGGGAGGCCATGCACAAATCGAAGGGCAACATCATAGACCCGATGCCCCCTGTCCAGAAATACGGAGCCGATGCGGCGAGGTTCTGGGCGGCCGCCGCGGCGAGGCTCGGCAGCGACTACCGCTACATGGAGTCCCTTGTGAAGGAGGGCAGAGACTTCGCGACGAAGGTCTGGAATATAGCTAGGTTCGTCTCGTCCTTCGACGAGCCCTCGTCCTATAAGCTGACCCCAATCGATAAGTCGTTATTGGCGAGGGCCTACGAGGTGGCGTCTAAGGTCATAGAGGCCTACAACAACTTCGACGTATACGAGCCGGCGCTGGCGCTCTACGACTTCATCTGGCACGAATACGCCGACCACTACATCGAGCTCGTGAAGTCTAGGGCGTATAACAGAGACGGCATATTCAGCAAGGAGGAGCAAGCCGGCGCCGTCTTCACGCTATACGCCGTGCTGAAGTATAGCCTAAAGCTCCTCGCGCCGATTATGCCCTTCATCACGGACAAGATATGGCGCGAGCTATACGGCAGAAGCATACACAGGGAGAGGATAGAGGACCCACCGGCGGATTGGAGAGGCGACTCCTCGCTCTTCACGCTGGCGAAGAAGATAAACAGCGCCGTGTGGCGTTATAAGAACAAGCGCGGCTTAAGCCTCGCCGAGCCTCTAGGCGCGGATTTATACGTGCCGGAGCAAGCGCTCTTAGCGGCCGACGACTTAAAGGCCGCCCACAAGGCCAACGCCGTGAGGGCCGGGAGGGGCTCTATTCAAATAGACGAGGAAGGCCTCGTGTGGATAGGCTAGGCGCGCACAAGCCCCTAAGGCTATTGCCGTAAAGCATAGATATATATAGAATCGAGCGATAGTCCATGGAGATTTTAAAGCACGATATATTAATCATCGGCTCAGGGCTGGCGGGCCTCCGCGCATCGCTACAAGCGGCTTACGCCAGCGGCGGCAAGGCCGACATAGCCGTTTTAAGCAAGGTCCAGGTCATGAGGAGCCACAGCGTATCGGCGGAGGGCGGCATGTCGGCGGTCCTATACCCGGAGAAGTATGGGGACAGCTTAGACCTACACGCCTATGATACCGTAAAGGGGAGCGACTACCTCGCAGACCAAGACGCGGTGGAGCTATTGGTCAACATGGCGCCTATAGAGGCCCGGTTTTTCGAGCGCATCGGCGTGCCTTGGTCCCGCGACTCCGACGGGAAGATATTCCAGAGGTATTTCGGCGGGATGAGCGTCCCCCGCACAACCTTCGCGGCCGATAAGACGGGCTTCTTCATAATGTCGACGCTGTGGCAAGAGAACCAACGCTTCCCCAATATCCACTTCTACCACGAGCACTTCGTCACGAAGCTGATAATAGAGGGCGGGGAATTTAAGGGGGCCACCGCCATAGATCTCAAGACCGGGGAATTTAAGCTGTTTTTAGCTAAGGCCGGCATAATCGCCACGGGCGGTGCCGGGAGGCTGTATAGGTTCACCACTACGGCCCACTCGACTACGGGCGAGATGCTCGGCTATGCGCTTAGGGCCGGCCTAGCGCTGAAGGACATGGAGTTCGTCCAATGGCACCCGACGGCCCTCGTGCCCAGCGGCATTTTAGTGAGCGAGGCCGCTAGGGGGGAGGGGGCCTATCTGGTGAATAAGGAGGGCGACCGCTTCATGAAGAAGTACGCGCCGTCGAGGATGGAGCTCGCCCCGCGCGACATAGTGTCCCGCGCCATATTGACGGAAATAGCCGAGGGCAGGGGATTCGTCCACGAGGAGAGCGGCATGGGCTACGTGGGGCTAGATATAAGGCATTTAGGCGAGGAGAAAATAAAGCAGAGGATCCCCTTCATATATGAGCTGGCCCATAAATACGCCGGCGTGGATCCCTTGACTGAGCTTATACCGGTTAGGCCCGCCGTCCACTACACTATGGGGGGCATACACGCCGATACCTACGGCAGAGTGTTGACGCCGGATGGGCAATGGGTTAGGGGCCTTTGGGCCGCGGGCGAGGCGGCGTCCATAAGCGTGCACGGGGCCAATAGGCTGGGCTCGAACAGCCTCTCAGAATGCGCCGTATGGGGAAGGCTGACCGGAGAACAAGCGGCGAAATACGC